>CAZMFK010000008.1:0-17357 GCA_964565545.1 uncultured Caldisericota bacterium
AGCGTTGACTGGAAGATTTTTACGAGTTTCCAAAGTGGTAGGTATGGCATAAAAACAGCGAAAAGCAAGATTAAATCCATCAATCAGAAGGAATTTAGGCCTTCTGTTCTGCTCCATTCTGTGCTTCCTCGTTAGTCTTTGCCTGAGGATTGGCAAACTCAAGAGCTTTACCCCAATAGGCATAAGTTTCTGCCAGCAAGACTACAAATAAAATAAATACCCCAAAACTGACAATAAAACCAGGATCGAGCAAGGCAAATTCTTTTCCAACGATAAGTCCCAAGGGAGGAAAAATGAATGCTGCCTGCATAAAGCCAGCTACAAACAGGTTGTTGGTCCTGATATACAAGTAACTAACCCCCAGTCCGTAAGCAAAATAAGTCAGCAGAGTCGTCGAATTAATAAACATATGTCCTGCGGTAAGAAGACGGATATAGTTAAGCAAGCTAAAAAAAAGCATGGTAAAAAGTATAGCCCAGATTTTTTTCCAGATGGGACGGATAGTTTCAGGAAAGAGAGTGTAGTATTTGTTTAATAAGTATCCCCGGGCTGCAAGCTCCTCGCTAATACCTACAATCAGCCAGCCCCGAATAAACAAAATGATATATACCGGGGTAAAGCCCTGAAAACTAATCTGCAAAGTACGTGGCTCAAAAAATATAGCCATACCCAAGGGAAGAATAATGTATAAGCCAGCCAGAACCAAAACAACAAAAATAAGTGCAGGAATTATTTTTTTGAGAGTAATGCCAATCGAGGCGAAGTCCCAATCATCAATCCGTAAAAATGCAATAGCCAGCAAACCCAAAATCAAATTGGGGATTCCGCTGATACTGTGCCCCAAGATGCTATTAGGCTGAATCAAGGTAAAAGTGGCAATCAGTCGAACCAATAAAAAAGCCAGCCAGGGAAAAATCAAAATAGCCAGCATATAAAAAAGGGTAAAAAGTAATTCTCTTTTTTTTAAAGCATAATAGGCCGACAAATGCTTCAAAGGATTGATGTCCGAAGGAATTTTCCTAAACAATTTTGCCATTTTTCACCTCACAAAAAAATAAAAACGGATGAGGAGGGATTCGAACCCCCGGGACTCATCGTCCGCGGCATTTCAAGTGCCGTGCCTTCAACCACTCGGCCACCCATCCACTTGGCCCTACATTTGTTTTCATCGTACTATTTTAACACATCCGGCCAGGCAATACTACCATCTGCTCTTTGGCAATTTTCCATCAAAGCTGCCAGACATCTTCCAATCGCAAGCCCTGATCCATTTAAAGTATGGAGCAAATGGTTTTTTCCTTGTTGATCCTTATACCGTATCTGTGCTCTTCGAGCCTGAAAATCAGTGCAATTGGAGCAGGAGGAAATTTCTACATATTTGTTCAGGGAGGGAAACCATACTTCAATATCATAGGTTTTGGAAGTAGAAAAACCAGACATATCCCCTGTACATAGCAACATGACTCGATAAGGCAATTTTAGCTTCTGCAAAACTGCTTCTGCATCAAGAGTAAGGTTTTCAAGCATATCAAATGACTTTTCCGGATGAGAAAAACATACCAATTCCACTTTATCAAATTGGTGCAAGCGAATAAGCCCTTTGCTTTCCTTGCCTGCAGCGCCTGCTTCCTTTCGAAAACAGGGAGTATAAGCCGTTACCTTTAATGGAAGCTGGTCTTCGAGAAAAACTTCATCTCGAAAAAGATTAACCAATGGCACTTCTCCTGTAGGTACAAGATACAAATCTTCATTTTCAATTTTATAGAGATCTTCTTCAAATTTGGGCAATTGCCCTGTGCCAACCAAAGAAGATCCCAGACAAACAAAGGGAGGAGAAATTTCCCAGTAACCTCGTTCAATAGCTGTATCAAGCATCAGGTTCATAAGTGAGCGAGAGTAATATGAAGCATCTTTTTTTAACACAATAAACTTATTTCCTGCTAATTTGACTCCACGCTCAAAGTCAAGCATATCGTTCAGTTTTCCCAACTCGTCATGGGATCTTGGAGTAAAGTTAAAATCTGGCAAAACACCCACCCGACGAATTTCAATGTTGTCCGATTCTCCCAGTCCTTCAGGTACTGAATCATCAGGCAGATTGGGTATTTCATACATCATGGACTGAAGCAATTCTTCCAGTTGGGCCAAATCCTTTTCTTTGTCCTGAATTTTATTGCTTAGTCCTTTTAAGGATTGTTTGAGATCTTCTGCAGAATGGCCATTTCGAATCAGTTCTCCCATTTTTTTGGAGGCCTGATTAAGCTCTGCCTGGAGAATCTCAGTTTCGCGTCGGAACGCCCGTTTTTGTTGGTCCAGTTGAATTATTAAGTTGATTTTTTCACTATCGACTTTTCTTTTGCCAAGGCCTTCCCTGACTTTATTTTCATGGTTACGAAGCATTTGAAGATCAATCATGACGGCTTGCCTCCTTTAGCATTTTCCATTCTTCCCATTGGGCTTTGATTACCTTGATTTTGTCACGGAGGACAGCAGCTTCTTCAAAAGCAAGCACTGATGCTTTTTCATGCATTTCCTCCTCCATTTCCCTAATGATTAGTTTCCATTGTTTTTCATCTTTTGTCATTAAAGACAGCATTTTGTTCTTTTGTTGTGCTTCGGATTCCTTGGTCTCTATATCCAGTAATGCTTTGACGGCTTTTTGAATGCTTTCCGGTTGAATCTGGTGAGTTATGTTATAAGCTATCTGCTTTTCTCTACGGCGTTGGGTTTCAGTGATTGCAAGCTCCATCGAAGGAGTTACATGATCTGCAAAAAGAATTACTTTTCCCTTGATATTTCTTGCAGCTCTTCCGATGGTTTGTATCAGGGAGGTATGAGAACGAAGAAAGCCTTCTTTGTCTGCATCCATGATAGCCACTAAAGCTACTTCGGGCAGATCCAGCCCTTCACGAAGTAGATTGATTCCAACCAGACAGTCAAACTCACCTGCGCGAAGCGATTGAAGAATCTTGACCCGATCTATAGTATCAATATCAGAATGCAAATATTTGGCTTTTATTCCTTGTTCCAGCAAATAATACGACAAGTCTTCCGCCATTCGTTTGGTTAAAGTAGTGACTAAAACTCGTTGATTCGCTTTCTGGCATTGCAAAATTTCGTTCATAAGGCTGGCAATCTGGTCCTGGCTTGTGCGAACTTGAATCTCCGGATCCACCAAACCAGTAGGTCGGATGATTTGTTCAATAATCCTCCCCTGGGATAAGGATAACTCGAAGTCGGCAGGGGTAGCTGATACAAATACTACCGTATGGAGCTTATGTTCAAATTCTTCCCATCGTAAGGGCCGATTGTCCAGAGCAGAAGGGAGCCTAAATCCGAAATCCACCAGATTTTGTTTACGGCTTTGATCGCCACGATACATCCCTTTAATCTGAGGGATCGTCATGTGGGATTCGTCAATCACAATCATAGAATCAGGCCCAAAAAAATCCAAAAGGGTGGTAGGAGTGGTGCCTTCTTTCCTTCCTGCCAAATGCCTTGAATAGTTTTCTATCCCCGGGCAGGTTCCTGTAGTTTCTAAAATCTCCATATCATACAAGGTGCGTTGTTCCAAACGTTCCGCTTCCAGGTAACGATGGTTTTGTTTAAAATAAGCAACTCGTTCTTCCATTTCTTGCTTAATCTCAGGTAAAGCCTTTTTTAGCCTTTCTTGGTTAGTAATAAATGCCTTGGCAGGAAAAAAAACATATCGATCAATTCCGCGAAGATTTTTACCAGTGAGGGGGTCAAAAACACCCAAACGGTAAATACGGTTGCCATCTAGCTCAATCCGTACTGCTTCCTTTTCAGATTCTGCTGGAAATACATCCAGGCAGGATCCTCTCATCCGAAAGCGACCCTGTTTAAAATCAATATCGTTTCGCTCATATTGCAATTGGACCAGGGCTCTTGCCAGTTGATTTCGGTTTACTTCCTCATCTTGTTCAAGGCTGATGGTATTTTCTTTATAATCTTCCGGCTCCTGCCAACCATATATACATGAAACAGAAGCCACTACAATAACATCCTTGCGTTCAATCAAAGATCGTACTGTGGATTGGCGCAAACGCTCAATTTCTTCGTTGATATCTGCATCTTTTTCAATGTAAAGGTCTTTTCCGGGTACATATGCCTCGGGTTGATAATAATCGTAATAACTGACAAAATATTCCACTTTGTTTTCCGGAAAAAAATCCCTGAATTCTGAGTATAGCTGAGCTGCAAGGGTTTTATTGGGAGCAATTACCAAAGCTGATTTTTGTACTTTGTCAATCAGGTTAGCGATAGTAAAGGTTTTTCCTGAGCCTGTTACTCCAAGCAAAGTTTGATATCTTGCCTGGGTTTTTATCCCCTCGGTAAGCATTGCTATGGCCTGGGGTTGATCTCCCTGAGGTTGATAAATGGAATGAATTTTATATAAATTGCCCATCAGCAATCCCTCATAAAAATACTCACCCCCTGCCAAAATTCTGGCAGGGGGTGAGTTTATTGCCAATTACAACTAATCAATTAGTCTAAGGTCAGACGAGTAATTTTCACCGTACGAGTGGATTGTATCCATTCAACTTCAGCTCCCAAAGTTTCACTAACAAAGCGAATGGGCACAAAAGTACGTCCATTTCGGATGGTTGGAGGAGCATCCAGGTTGACAATTTCATTATTAACCATGGCGCGAGTTGATCCAATTTGCATCGATATGACTTTGTCTCCCAAAGTAATATTAATGCCTTTGGTTTGCTCGACCCAGGTAACGTCTGCGCCAAAGCCTTCAGCTACTACACGGAGAGGAACATAAGTTCTTCCTTCGAGTATGAAAGGTTTGCCGTCAATGGTTTTGTGCTGGCCATTGATCAGGGCTTTGTCATTGTCAATCTGAAGCTCAATGGTTGATTTCCGATAATTGCTGACTTCGGTAACTTTTTTCGTAAAGCCTTCTGCAGTACGGACATTGACTTCAATACGGTTTTTGCCGTAACTTAAAGGTATGGTAGCTTCAAAGCTGAATTCAAGATGCTTTTCATCCGGTACAACCTGAGCTTCAACCCCATTAACGAAAATCCAGATCAAGCGGCTGGGAAGCTCTTCAGTCACTTTGGTTCGAAGCACTTTGCCCCGGATAGAGGCTTCTTTGGCTTCCACAAATTTTTCAGGGTTTTCGAGCTGTATCTGAAGCTCATCCGTGGGCCGCTCAATGTTGAGAATACGTTTGGCAATGCGCCCCGAAGGATCTTTCGCAATAATTTCAAACATGCTATTCTGGGCAGTCAGCATTGCTTCATAACGGAATTTGCCCAAGTCATCCACAGGGACTGGCTGATCGTTGATCGTAACCACTGATCCTGGCTTAACGCGACCGGATATAATCACGGTCTTGGACTCGGGAAGGACATCCACAGGATCCAGATCAATGTATTGGGGAGTAGCATCTTCATCAACTCCCTGCAGATAGGTAGCGGTAATCATGCTTTCCATGCTGGCCTTGATCACCAGGATACCTCGATTGTTTGGAGTTAGAGAGAACTCAGCCGCTCCTTTAGAATCAGCTGTCTTGGAATCCGACACTCCAAGACCTTCCACGCTTATTCGAGCTCCACGAACTGGCATAGTGGTGCCGGCTTCAGTGACAATAACCGTGATACGACCAGGAGTTTTGGCTTTCAAAGGTTCACTTTCAAATACCTGAATTTCAAGTCCCTGGGCTACATCCAGTGCAGCAGCTCCACCCACCATATAGAAAGGAGGATAGGAGAAGCGGGAATTGCGGTTCCAGTATTGGAGGAAGGCATGGCGCTGTCCTATGCCTGTAGGGGTGATGCTGATTGTTGTTTCACGGGCTTGGGGATCCGAGGTGGAAGTATAAAGGTTTCCAAAGACAGCAGTTTCAGATTGAGGACCAAAGATAGTTTTTTCAATAAAGAGCGAGGGGAAGAATTCGTTGCGATCCATCATAACTGAGGATCCAACCTGCAAAGGCAAATCCCGGCGATCGGCTGCATAAGCTCGAATCAGCAGGCTGTTGGTTTTGCCGTAAGCAATATCATAAGCATCAGGAGAAAGAATATCTTTACCCAGCATAACTCCAGTCTTGGCATCATAAAGATCCAGCGATGGGGCCTTTAGCTCAAGATAATCCGAAGGCATGGCATCCCAGTCCAAACGGAAGGTCTTGTCACCGGTATATTCAATGGAAGACTCCATAACATAGGAAGGATACCAGGGCCAGGGGTTGGTGGGCCATACATTGGCGCACCAGTCACAATAATATTCCCAACCATAATAATCGCAATACCATTGATAGGGGCAGGGGAGTAATCTCATACGAAGCAGAGTATTGTTAAAGAAGCGGTTTTCACTGTTTTGCGGATCTCTCCCGCTGGAGTAAGCAGCATTGTTTCCTGCAACATCGCTGAAAGTATCGTTGATAGTATAGCGATTGTTTCCGATCAAACCACCAACAGAGGTAATATCTTCGGCAAAGAGGTAGAAGGTGACTTTGCCTTCTCGGTCCAGGTTGAAGGAATCTCTATAGGTCAAATGCATGTCGCCATCCACATCAACAATGGTATATCCGCCTTTGTGGGGACTATTATAAATAGCTCCCAGTCCCATCCCTTTTTCAAAAGAAAGGTTGGGATAATAAATATCTTCCATGTGCTTAATCACCTGCTCAGGGAAGATATAATGAAGCGGATAAGTGATAAACTCACCGTTGTCCCACATCCAACTACGGGTATTGTAATAGGTATAAGCACCGCCACCAGCAAAATCCACATATTTGCTGCCAACATTTCGGCGATAGTCGTATTGATAGGCTTTAAAACCACCAATTTCAAAAATTTCTTTATTGCTGGCATCCAGAGAACCATTGCGGTTAAAGTCAAAACCTCCCCTTACATGAGAGAAGGCAGAGTATCCGGCTGATTTGCCAGCAATCATATTGTAGGTACGGTTGGGGATAGCGCTGTTGAGCCAGTAGGCAAGGCGGGGAATCTGCCATCCAAAATTATAGGGAGTGGATGCCATCAGGGTAAACCGGGCAGTTTCGTTGGCTGTGCCACCGCATACCGAAATTTCACTTCCAGCTCCTCTCAAAGGCAAGCCCTGGGGTGTACGAACCTGAGCCGTAATCCGGTACAGACGATTGTCGCCTGCGGTAAGGATAAAGTCAGGGTCACCCGGGGTATTGAAAACCTGTCCTTTGGGATCATCCGTATTAACTACTTCATAGCTTACCTGGGGCAATTCCACCTGAACTGCAACTTTTCCAAACTTCTTCCTATCAGGCGTAAAGACAAAGACATCAAAGGATCCTTCATCGTTCGCGACAAAACCCTTGAATACATATCGACCATTGGTTTTATCTCGAAAATCAACTTCAATCGGGTAGAAGGGATTTTGATTGTTAGAATACAGCTGGCTGTTGTTGACTTTGGAGTTATCAACATTATGCAGGTCAGTCCGAACCCAATAATACTGAGGCAAACGGGCATCAGGACCATAGAAGTACCGATTGTCAGGAAGCGGGTCCAGTATCAGTTTGGTCCAAACAGCATCATCGCTGATAAAACTGTTTCCCGATTCATCTACAATTCCTCCACTGGATAGATCGACCGGGTTGCCTTCTCCATCAAGCACCACCAGCGTCAGGGGGTTCTGAGGATCATTCAGCTCCGCGGCAGTTCCTGCGGTTAAAACATCGGGCACGGTAGTGATATTAAGAGCGTTGGAGGGCACCACATTGACAATCGTTTGTCCTGCCAGATAAACTTCGTGCGAGTATTGGTCAGGTTCGTAATAGTCATAAAAAGGAGTAAAGGCGCGGTCATTATTGTCATCGCCATATTTGTAGGCAGTTATTACAATCGGTAGCATTTCTTCAGTGTCAACAATGTGGTCAAGGGTGGAAAACTGCCCGATCACTTTACCTCCACCAAAATCATAGCCTACCGTAGTGGCTTGGTTGCCGTTGGATCGGCTCAGGTCAATACTGTAAAGGCCATTGTTTCGACCGTAGGTACGGGCATCAATAATACCACCGTACCAGGTGTTGGAAGCAAGGTCATACGTACCCATGATTTCAGTTTCATAATCTTCATAAGATACTTTTCCATCAATATTGACATCATGGTCTCTATCAAACTGGTAAGCTCTGGAAGAAGTAATGCTATTGGTGGGTGGGCGGGTAATCCAGCCATCGCCTGCACCTATAATGCGACCAGAGGCATCTTTGATGCCTCGATCCTGCCATACCACCAGCACAGCATTGTTGCATTCGTGGACGGTTTCCGTAAAGCGAGGGTCGTAGCCTTTTGGTTCGTATTCCATAATTTTCACATCAATTTTGTGATCCATGTCGGGCTCAATATTGGCTTGATCGGCTTTGACTTCGAGACCATGCACCAGGAAGCCACCTTCTTTGTAGTCGCCAGTGCAGCAGTCTTCATAGCGTTTAATAGTACCGTTGCCCAATTCAACTTCGATGGTTATCCTTCCTCGACCAATAGGAATGATTTCATCAATGCAGAAAGCATTATGAATGGCATTGTCATAGGTGGCCTGCTCAAAAGAAGCCAAAGAGTAGTCTGCGGCACGATTATATTGAAGGATGGGGTTGACATCTTCGCCAGTGTATCGAATGGGGTTTCGATCATGATATACGGTAGTTTCACTTCCAATAAAGGTTTCAGAGGTAGGTGGACTGGTTATAGCTGTAAATACTGCATCAGTATTGTATATTTCAAAAAGCTGGTAATTACGGTCAGTAATTACGATTTCACCTGAATAATCATACTGGATTGGCACATAAGACAAATCGCCAAATTTATTGGGTAGAGTATAGCTAATGGTATTGGTTTCATAGTCGTAGAAAGACCGTGGCCTCATAAAGGGTCCTTTGATAGTAATGCGATTAATCAGCAAATCGTTTCGAATTAATGCAGCCTGGTTGGGAGGTGATTTTTCGAAAGTATAATTTAGATTGTTAAAGTTTTTGAGTCGGAAATACATGGCATAGTCAGTCAAAGGATAAAACTCTGTTCCCAATTTATTGAACTGGTTGTATTTAAAGTCATTAACTTCGTCGTAATTGGTTCCAAGCAAGATTCGGGCAGTGTTTTTGGACCATATGGCGGGATAAGCATTCCAGCCAGATCCCCTGCCTGTTTCAGTGGTGCCCGTGTTGCCTTGCACCCTACCCGTATGGGATTGTCCTCCAGGGTAAGCCCGAATATCATCCTGCCAGTCGTAGAGTACTGGGTTGTAACGGGATCGAATATAGGGAGTTGGGGGACTCATCAAAGGACTAAGGGCTGCAGTTCCTCCTGTATAGTCCACTTTGGAGTACTGAAGCGCATGATCAAGCCAGGTAATATCAACAAAATTGAGCGTAGGATCCGGAGGGCAGACTGTAATCTGGATAGATCCGATATAATCAATACCATTTGAATTATCTACAGTAAAATAGGGTCCATGGAACTGATGTCCGCCATATCGAGGATAAGCCAGCGCTGAATTGTAGTCAAAAATCATTTGATGACTATAGAATACGACATTTAGCGGAGTGCTGTTGTCGACAGGTTTGGCTGCCACCAGGAAGCGTCCACCCAAATTGTTTTCAGAGAAATTGGTGAGTTTGACAGGCACTCCGTAATGGATAATGGGAGCTCCGGCAAAGCGATCCATTCGGGTATAATCACCAAGTGGCGGGGGTTTTTGGGTAGAACCGGTTTCAAGATCATATTTTCCTGAACCAAAGGAGCAGTCAGAGTCTATAAAGTTGCCTACTCCTCTGCCAAAATAAACCAGAACATCTGGACCGTCGAAACGATCCTCATAGCCTATATCTATCCATTCCCAGACATGGAAGCTATTGTCCACATTTACCTGGATAATGGCTTTTTCCCAGCCTTCGAGCTGTCTGCGTGCATCAGGAGATGTATCTGTCACGACACTATCTTGGATGTTGGCCAAGAATGTCGTAAAGATATAAGCAATACCTGCCCCATGCAGGTTATAGTAGGCAAAAGGCTCTTCTTCAATTTGGGTTTCTGTGGATAACGGGATTGCAAAAGGATCATTGACATCAAGCGGATCGTCACCGTCAAAAACCTGTAGCTCCAGCACGGGCTGTCGCTCTTCGTAAAGAGTTAGCGCTTTCTTATTGGATAGCATGTTAACTTTGGCAGGAAGAATGACGTCTCTCCACTGCTCATAGCACTCATAGCCATCAGCAAAAGCCTGGTAATGCGGACGAGTACGCTGGATGCGCGGCATAATTTTGGGTACAGTGTATTCAAACTGAGCATCGAAATGAATAGGACCCTTGATTAGCTTTTGGGTAACCCAGAAAGGATCAATATAAAATCCCATATAGGGTTTGATGATGGATGATCGTTGATTGTCTTTTTCATAGCCCATGGGAGGATCAGCAACTTTAAATGCCTGCACTCGGAAATATCGCTCCAATCCTTGACCACTGTAACCTACAGATCCTCTATAGGGAGTATACTGGAAGCTTAGTTTTTGATTAGTGGTGGTAAGCATGGAGGAATTGACCATGACATTGGAGGTATTTTGAGCATCAGGCTCATAGACATAAAGGTAAATCTTTTCGCCATTTTTCGGGGGTGGATTCACCATCACATCAATCTGGGTGGTTCGCTCAACAGTCAGATCATTGCTAAGGTTGACTTCCAGACCAAGGGCTGCAGGAAGTGCAGCCATATCCATAAAGCGCATGTCTCCATTGAGGCCCATGGGGATCATGTGTACAAGAGTTTTTTGGTAATAGACATTGCCAGCTGAAACGCGAGTGCCATGTGGATATTCTATATCGTTGATCTTTACGTTGGTTAATCGAATAAGCCCTGATTTTAAGACTATGGGAGTCAAGGCCACATCGGCGTAATTATATACATCCAGGGTGGCAAGATCAATATAAAGTTCATTTGCAGCAGTTCTTCTTACGGTATAAAGGAGAAAGTCCTTGGCAAGAAAAGCGGGAGGGGGAGTGGGATTGGCCTTTTTATAATCGGAATCGTCAGTAAAAATAACACTACCTGCACGATAGCTTAAAACCTGGGTTAACCTTACATCGCCAGGGTCAACCAGGTTATTTTCATTAATATCCGCATAAGCATACTGGTTGTTTTCATCCATACCCATACGAACAATAGTGCCTCCACCAGGAAGTGTACGGTAAACGATATTTTGATCAGCATCTCCTACTTTTACCACTGAGCCATTAAGGTAATTTGGATTCTGGCTGAAAATTCGGATATCACCGGGAGAGACGCTTCCATTATCATCAATATCTGCATATAGATACTGGTAAGCATCCCCAAGAGCTCGGACATTGATCAGGCCAGGAAGGTAGGTAACCCCCCCTTTTGTATAAATATCGTCGCCAGGTTGATATTCGACAATTTCATCCAGATCAACAAAAGTATGCAAATGAGGATAATAACGGGTATTTGACGGAATACCCCGAAGAGTAAAGCCAAAATCAGGATCCCCGGAACGTACCAGGGTGTGTTTCTTGAATTCAAACCTTTGTCCCATGATATCATATTTCACATCACTATAACGGATATCACCAGCTTCTACAGTCGTTAGATCAAGATTGTTATACCCTTTTTTGTAAATGGGTTCGTTGGCACCAAGCTGTTCGTCTCCACTGGTGTCATAAAAACGAAAATCTGCAGTAAAGGGTTGGAGATTACGATTGTAATCCAAATCATGGCTGTCATTTTTAGCTCCCATAAAATGCTCAGCTTGTTCACTAAGAATATAATCATCGGAAAGGTTGTTGCGCTGGGAGCGGTTTTGGGTATTGAGCTGGGTCATGAAAACATTATTGGTGCCATTGTCCTTCCAAATTTCCATACCGATAAATTCAGAATAGTTTAGCTTTACGTGGTGGAAAGTTGTAAGGGGCATGGGATATTTGGCATTATTGGGAAGCAAAGTAGTATTTTTCTGTAAATCCTGGGCTGGCAGGTGCAAATCCGTAGTGGGAGAACGAAGCTTAACACTGACAACAGAAGGGAGCTCTCCCATCCAGATGTCTGATTGTACATGCAAGTCATAAGTGGGAGCATAACAGCCGCCTTCTATGACTTCGGTTAAAATCAGTACATCATTTTTCCACAAGCCTCCCCACCACTGATTCTTATTTCGCAGAAAAGTGTGAAGAGAAGCATGCTTATCCACGGGAGCCAGACGGATGTCGCCTTCTTCTACATTTCTGGCTGTATTGATTAACTCATTTCCTTCATCATCAAAACGGGATCCTTTGACATAGATTAAGTCTTCATAGTGGAAGTATCCCGACTGAGGTCCATAATTAGTATGTCGCTCAATGGTAAAGGAGTTTAAATCATACTGGGCAATATAGTCCAGGTCAGCCATGCTGACATAGGTCATGGGCTCATAAGTCACATTAAGCTGAGTAAGAGGGTCATAGCAGACAACAGGAGTCAAGCGCAAATCATTTTCTTCCACAATCTGCTGGGTGTTGCCGATAGCTTTGCGGTAAATAAATTCACCGAAATCATACCTACCTGAAATAGTATTGTGTTGATTGTAGAGCGAATCCCATTCTGGAAGCCGGGGCATATCCTGGTAAGTATATTCCAGATCCACGAACATTTCATCCGATCGGAACTCTACCAATTCCAGTCCTATATCCCAATCCTCGGGATGAACCCGGGTATTGTTATTAAAATCAGTAAAGCTTGCCCATCCCATTTTCCAAAATCGCTGAGTACCTATGCCACCGAGGCGATTGTCCCAGAAGAATATATTGGGAGTATAGGTAGGATGAGGATCTCGCTGGTTGTATTGGTAAAAGGGATCCAGGATATAAGGTCCCTGAGTGTTGTTGCCGGGAATCGGGTCAATTTGTGCTTGATAATTTTCCTGACAGCTTCCCGGAACATAGATGTCCGTAGGAAGACCGGTTACCTCACCAGGGCGACCCGGGTCAGCAGTTTCGTCGTAGCGGGGGTCGTGAAAAAACCCATCCGGATCCAACCAAACTTGACCAGCATCGTCCAAGATGGCATACCATACATCCGTTCCCTGACTCATCCCTTTGTTTGCAGTAATATCCATATAGAACCTGGTCCACATGACCGGGCGGGTAAAATACCCGTTTCGGGCAGTAGCAGGTATATTTCGCCGGATGTAAGTGGGATGTTTTGCACGTTGGGCATTGGGCATTAAATACCCTTCGCGTCCCCACCAATCCTGGTCCGGGGTGCTCTGCCAGGGAACTTGCCTCCAGCTTTCCATAGGGTTGCCCAGCTCATCCTCTCCGATTAATTTCCATGAAAGCACAGCATTCATGGCCTGAACATTTTTCGTTTCAGCCCGTATTTCGGGTCGGAAGGATAAGGAGAATATTGATATCATCATAGTTACAATGACCAAACTTGCCCATAATCTCTTCATCGAATCTCTCCTTTACAAACAAAGAGTTTGTTCCATAAAAGCGTTTTCATTAATATGTCAGCAATGTTACAATTATTTCACGAGTTTCTGCTATCCATTGGGTTTCAGCACCAAGTATGTCAGCAACAAAGCGCAACGGAACAAAAGTAACGCCTTGCGTGGCTTCCGGAGGAGCATCCATTTCAGTAACCTTTCCATTGACGATTGCCCTCTTTGAGCCAATTTGCATTTCAATTTTGTTATTCATTAATTCAATTACAATTCCTTTGACTTCCGGTATCCATTGAACTTTGGCCCCTAAGGCTTCAGAAAGAACACGCAGGGGCACAAAAGTTTTGCCTTGAGAAATATAGGGAGCAACTGCGAGTTCTTCCTGAGAAGGCTCTCCATTAATAATGACGCGCTTGCTGCCTATGCCCAAACGCACTTCTACCTTGTGATAGACAAGGATTTCTATTTCTTTGGCGGTCAAATTGCCAATTTCATCCACTGCTTCCACCTTGATCTGATTGATACCATAGTCGAGATTAATGGTAACTTTCCAATCTTCTCCAGTAACGACAGCCAATTTGCCAGCTGCCTTAACCGTGGAGCCCTGGGTTACTTTTCCAGTTAGTTCAAACTCACGGACATCGACCAGAGGAGCAACTTCATCAATAAAGAGAGAGGGCCCTTTGGAACGGCGAACTACAGTTAGGATTTTTCGGGCTATTCGACCCAGTCGGTCAGTAGCGCTTACCACTATCTGGTTGGAGCCTTCCTGAAGCTCAACCTGCGTTTCAAATGAACCATCAGCTCTAACAGTAATTTGTTTTTCATTGATATTGATCAGATTTCCAGGGGTTGTTTTTCCTGAAACCACAACCGTGGCTTCATTGGTCAGCGTCTTGTTGACGTTGACTTCGAGCATGATTTCATTGGGTTCTGGAGGTTCCATTACATGAAGTTCAGTATACCCATCGCCCAGGGAGGAATGATTGACACGTACAGCAATATTTCCTTTGGATGTTGGGTGTACTTCAAATCGGGCAGCGCCATCCCGGTCACTTCGACCTGTAAGGTCAAGTCCCGAACCGGAAAGCTGAATATTTGCATCCATCACAGGTTTTTTGGTACCGAGTTCATAAACATAAATCATGACAACAGCACTTTCTCCTGCAACCAAAGCTTTGCTGGATTTTGCCTGCACCTCAAGCGCGCGAACAATATCGAAGTGTGCCAGACCCCATACAGCTGCCTGGGCATCACGTATATACATGCTCCCATTCCAGGCTTCCCTGAAACCGAAATACTTGAGTTGAGCAAGATTCTTCCATGATCCCGTGGGAGTGACCATTAGTGTTGTTTCTGCAGAACTGTTCAAACCAAACTCAGCTACATTGGTCGATCCCCAAACCATATTTTCGGATTTGCTTTCAAAGGCAGTGTCATCAGGGAAGTAAGCATCATCAGAGATAATCATTGTGCCTGAGGCATGAATGCCCTTGTTTGGCTCAGCTGCTGGTGAAATAACCACTCGCAAGTGATTGGCTTTGCCATATGTCAGGTCATAATTTTGAGGATCAATTAATTCTTTGCCAAATTCTACATTGCGACTGGCATCATAAACTTTTACCACTGGTCGGGCCACTCGGGCATTGTGATTGGGGAAAGCATCCCAATCCAGGCGATAAGTGCCGTCCGCATTGGTAAAACCGGAAGTATCGCTAAGGTACTGGTTGAAGCGGTAGCGAACATCGCCCGGGGTATTCGTCCTACCCCTGAAGTTCCGCAAGGATCCGCCCACATCACCAAAGATGGTATTGGAATAAGGATTTTTACCAATCAAGCCACCGTAGTAGCCAATATCATCCACGCCCACCAAAGTGTAAGCTTCTCCGTTTTCATTGATCGCCATGCTGTCCTCGTGATCAATGAAGCTTTGGCCAGCTGTGTTAGCAAAAAGATACCCTCCCATATGGGGAGAATTATAGATAGCTCCCATGCCATAACCGCGAAGGTTATTGGCTGGAGGCAGATCCAGCACAGGGTAGATTTCCCATTCGCCATTTTCCCACTGCCAGTTGGTGGTATTGTAATAAGTTGCTCCACCAAATAACTGGAAGGGAGTGGTCCAGCTGGGTTTGAGATAGATCGGCTGGAAGCCAAAGCGGTAAATAATCATGACGTTGGGGTCTATTTTGCTGGGCATGACAACCGAGTTGTAATAACGTCCCGGCATAGCAGAGATATACATGGCCGGGCGGTAATAGCCGAAAATATAATAACCGTAAGTATAGTGATTTGTCATATGATTTAGTAAAATCGGGTAGTAGTTGAAGTTGTCGGGTTTGGTCATGTAGGGTGTAAAACGGGCAAGGTTGTCGCCTCCTTCGCATAGTTCTGACTTGATGCCACGTATCAGATTGCCCTGAGCATCGCGAATAACTGCAATCATATGGTAACTGCTCATATTGGCAGCGGTCATGGCATAGTCAATATCAGGAGTGGAAACAGGTATACTGTCAGACCACTGAACATATCGATCAGCAACACCATAAATGACATTGGGAAGCTCGACATTGACGTCCACAGTGCCCCGTCTCCTTCGGTCAGGAGTATCCACAAAGACTTTAAAGGTTCCTTCATCGTTGGCGCAAAAGCCCTTAAAGACATAAGTGCCTTCGGCAGCGCGACTGAAATCTATCTCAATCGGCTGGAAGGGGAAGCGAGAGAAGCTATACATACGGAAGTTATTGATCATACTGCCGTCATCATTGTGAAGATCGGTTCTAACCCAATAATACTGAGGAAGCACGGCAGAGCGCCCAAAATATTCTTTGTTGTCGGGATGAGGATCCTTAAATAGAACGTTCCAGACTACCTCTTCCTGAACTTCATTGCTGCCGTAAATATTGGTCAATCCTTTTCGAAGGTCAACCGGATTGCCTTCAGCATCCAAGACAGAAAAGGTCAGTGGCTGCTCGTTTTCAAGGAGTTCAGGAACACAGCCTGCAGTAAGGGGGTCGGGTCCGTAAGAAATGATCAAGTCATTCTTTGGAACCACGGGAAGGTGTTTCAGACCTGACATGTAAACTTCGTGCGAGAACTCATAAGGTCGATTCAAGCTATACAAAGGCGTAAAAGCCCGGTCATTGTTGTCATCGCCAAATTTGTATGCAGTGACATAAACTGGTAGTAGTTCGTAATCATCAATGACATTATCAGGCAAATTATTGCGAGTGACTGGGCCACCGAAATCAATACCCACGGTATCCACCAGAGCACCGTTGGAAGGGCTCAGGTCAAAACTGTAGAGCCCATTGTTGCGCTGATAGGTTCGCGCGTCAATGACACCGGCATGCCAGGTATTGGTGGCCAGGTCATAAGTACCAATGATTTCAGTTTCCCAATCCTTAAACGAAATTTTACCATCTTTGTTGAGGTCAAAGAAAT
Source organism: uncultured Caldisericota bacterium (assembly GCA_964565545.1). Taxonomy (GTDB): domain Bacteria; phylum Caldisericota; class Caldisericia; order UBA6126; family UBA6126; genus T3SED10-260. The sequence continues at coordinate 16,888 of CAZMFK010000008.1, forward strand.
GGCTGATCTGAGTTGAAAAACCACTGGAATCAGATGACCGTGGAGGAACGGTAATCCACCCATCGCCTGATCCTACCAGTTTGCCTTCATTATCTTTGATCCCCCGGTCCTGCCACAGGAAAATCAAAGCATCGTTGCAGGGGATGACGTGATGGTCCGCAGGATAGGTTTTGGGGTCATATTCTTTTAGAGTAACTTCGAGGCGAGTGGGAGTATCCACTTCAATGGTATCCATGTTGGTGGATATTTCCAGTGCATTGACCGGGATATCATCATAGATATCCTGACAACAGTCTTCGTATTTTTTAATGGTTCCGTCAAAAAGCTCCACGGTAATAGAAATTTTGCCATGCCCGATAGGGATGATTTCATCAATAAAATGGATGGTATGCCGATAAGCAGGACCTTCGTCAGAAGTCATCCACTGGGAGACGGGAGAGGAGGTAGGGTTGCGACCGTTGTACCAGAGT
>CAZMFK010000009.1:0-6916 GCA_964565545.1 uncultured Caldisericota bacterium
AGATCAGCTGAATGAAATACTTTAAGTTTACTCATTCCCTTCTGCTTTAACACTTGGCTTCAAAGGCAAATCTGCGGTAAGCTGGTATCCTTCGTTAGAGTTGTCTTCGAGAATTATTTTTATTTTTCGCTTGTCCACATCAAGGTATTTTGATATTATGCTGCCAAGTTCTTTTTTTAGAATACGAAAACTACCTGGCGACAATACACTCCTATCTATTTCAAGGATTTGCTGAAGTCGATTTTTTGCTTTTTTTCCTGGTTTCATTTCCCCTCCTAACGATTCATTGTAAAAGACCTTTTCACTTTTTTCCAGAGCGATTCTGATTTTGATGTTGCAAAATCCTGGGATGGCAATTTTTTCTGTCCACTTAAAACCAGGGCAATATCTTCAAAATACTGATATAGGCTATGATTTTTTCGATACGCAATCGGCCAGCCTTCGTTGGATGAAAGCAAAATAGCAACATCTTCTGGCACTACTCCTAAAAGCTTTATTCCCAGCAATTCTACAATATCTTTAGCCGAGATCATGTCTTTGCGAATTGATAGTTCGTGCTGATAACGATTAATAATTAGGTGGATTTTTTTGATCTTATCCATTTCAAGAATACCAATAACCCTGTCAGCATCACGAATGGAAGACACCTCTGGATTTACAATAACGACAGCTCTATCGGAGGAACGAATGGCATTTTTAAAGCCATATTCAATTCCTGCAGGACAATCAATTAAAACATAATCAAACATAGTTTTTAGCCTAAGAATGATGGATCGAAAAGCTTCTTTACCCAAATCCTCTTTTAAATGCGATTGAGAGGCGGCTATTATTCCCAGGCGATTTTTTGAACGAACATCAAAAACTATTGCTTGTTCAAGGGTGCATATCTGATGAGCTATATCTACAATATTGAATTTAACTTTGTTTTCAATACCTAAAACAATATCCAGATTGCGAAGACCAATATCTGCATCAACTAAAATGACTTTTTTTTCAAGAGAAGCCAAAATGATGCCAATATTAGCGAGAAGTGTAGTTTTTCCAACTCCTCCTTTGCCCGAAGTGAAAACAATGGCTTCACTCATTGGCAATATTATCCGCAGGGATGATCACGAGGCTTTCTTCTTCAAGTTTGACGATAAGTGGGCAATTTAGAAGCTCTGGGTCAGGAATTGAATTCATTGGAATGCCTCCAATGGACAATCGGACAGGAGCAAAACCAAGCGCAGCTATGATGGCTGATTTGTTGGAAGGATCTCCTGCAAAGACATCACCTCGAATTTTGCCAAAAACGTAAACGGATCCTTTCGAGTAAATCCTTGATCCCGGATGAGTATCTCCAAAAAGAATCAAGTCTCCATTACACCGAACTTCCTGTCCTGCCCTAAGGATATTGCCGATAATGGTGGGTGGATTCGAGGTAACTTGCTGTTCAAGGTTGTTTGAAATCTCAGTTGTAGTTGAAAGGGGAAGGACTTCCATTTTTGTTTTGTCCCGAATAAGTTTTCTTGCCATGCCTAATTCGTCGGGATCCAAAGGACCATCGGCAGCACGAATATAAAGCATATTTTCACTGAGGAATTTTTTGTTTGCTTTGATTTTTTGAATTGCCTTTTTTACCACTTTTTCAAAATCATGACTTGTGTCTATGAGTATTAAAATTCCCTGTTCGATACCCTTGAATGTAACAGCGTGCTCCGGTATAGTGCTCTTAGGCATCATTACCTCCATCTGATCTTGAATTTTCATACCAGCTTTCAATGGCGTTCTTTAATAGAGGAGCCAAATTTCCACCAAACTCAAGGCTGGAGTTTTCAAACATCATCAATGCAACAATTTCGGGATTTTCTGCTGGAGCAAAAGCTGCCAGCCATAAATCCCAGGTAGTTTCACCCCTGGCTGTTTTAATACCTTCTGCTGTTCCAGTTTTGGCTGCTATTCTCAATTTGGATGATCGTAAAGCCCAGGCAGTCCCTCCTGGAGCTGTAACTTCTTCCAGATCGTGGTGGATCTGCTTCAAGTTTTCAATCTGTATAGTATATTTTTCTTCCTTTTTTGGTTTTTTCAAGTCAGTGGAAGAAATATTGTTTTGTTGGATGCTTTTCAGAAAATGTGGCTGAATTATTATTCCACCATTGGCAAGACGAGCGTAAAGGTTACAAAGCTGCAAAGGAGTAACCGATAAAAAACCCTGTCCAATACCTAAATTCATTGAATCTCCCTCGAACCAGGGATATCCATAATAATCCATTTTGTATTCGGGTGAACCTAAAAAACCTTCGTTTTCAAAAGGAAGATCAATTCCCGTTGAAAGGCTTATTCCTCCAAATTCTTTTGCAAACCTTAAGAAGGAATCAATAGGAAACCGTTTGGCCAATTCGTAAAAATAAACATCACAGGAAACTTGAATAGCTTGAGTCAAGCGAAGAGGACCATGAACCCCTGTGCAACGATATTTTCCTTCAACTCCGGGCACTTCAATCTGCCCCCTACAGGTAATAAGTTCCTGGGGGGTGACCCATTGGTTTTCAAGTGCATAAAGAGCTACCAATGGCTTAAAAGTTGAGCCTGGGGCATATGCTCCCTGGAGTGCAATGTTAAAAAAAGCTCTATTTTCAAGCAGATTAAGCCAAAGATCTTCAGGAATTTCGGTAGAAAAGATATTTGGATTATAATCTGGAAAAGATGCGCATGCCAGTATTTCCCCTTTATTGACTTCCATGATTATGCAGGTACCAACGTGATCCTGAATCAAGCTTTCAATCTTTTTCTGCAATCGGACATCAATCGTAAGATAAAGATCAAAGCCTTTTTCTACTTCTTTTTGTATACTTTCTTCAATAATCCTGCCAAAAGCATCAATTCGTTGAAGCACTTTGCCCTTCTGACCCTGAAGGATTTCTTCATAGTACCGCTCAATACCTTGTTTGCCTACGCGATCATCATGTTGATACCCTTTAAAACGAGGATCTTTCTGCTCCTCTTCTGATATAATGCCAGTATATCCTAAAACGTGACTTAGTAATTTTCCTTGCGGATAAAAACGCTTAAAGCCCTCCTGTAAAAAAGCTGCTCTACCACTGGAATCAAATTGAAAAAGGGTTTCTTGAAAACGAGCAATCTCATCAGCAGGGAGATTGGTTTTAAGCATAAAGCTTTGACTAGCAGGTCCTTTTTGAGAAAATATCTCTTCTAATTTGTCTTCATCAAATTTGACTGCCTGGGCAAGACCATTTTTAAATAATTCCCTGTCTTTTATCAGCGAGGGGTCAATATAAAGATGATAGGAAGTAATATCCTCTGCAAGTTTGATGCCGTTTCGGTCAAAAATGCTTCCGCGCGGACTATGCTGAAGGGTAATCTTAAAAATATTGCCTTCAGATTTTTGCTGGTAAAAATCCTGGCGAATCAATTGCAAATCCAGTAGGCGATATGCAATGATGATAAAAGCAGTCAACAACAAGAGGGTGATAACGAAACTTTTAATCAAGAATAAAGGGCTTTTATCTGGATCATATGAAAGAGAACGAGTATTCTTTTTTAAGCGCAACATTAAACTGCAGAGCCTTTTCGAATGGATTGAAGCTTCATGATTCGTTGAAAATAATGGAAAAACATTGGAAAAAGAAAAATCCAGCTTACCAAATGAAACAGGCAGGAAAAAACTATATAAAAAGGAGAAAACCGAGCCAGCCAAAACATTTGTAAAAATATGATTCCCAATCCCCAGATCATTTCCCAGGAGTATGCTGACAATGACATGGTTTTTCGAAAAATATGAGCCAGAATCAAACTCAGCAAAACGATTCCAAGATATAGAAAAAGATGCTCTGGAAAAAAGAAAAGTGCTTTGACTAGGCTGATAATAATAGCCCAGGGAAGAACTAATTCTTTGAAAACCAGCAATAAAGACAAAAGAAAGAAAAAAGTAAAATCAGTCCAAAGCTGATAATTTGAAATCATGGGAATAACTGATATATCTATCAGAATCATCAACAGGCCAAACAAGTATACTCTCGATGCGATCATCGCAAGACTCCAACTTCGGTAATGAGCATTAACGATAAGGGTACCACTACCGTAATCTTTTTGTAAAGCGAAGTGGATGGCAAGATGTCTTTTACAATGCCAACGACAATTCCTTTGGGCAGGGTAGAAAATTCGCTGGTAAGAAGGATGTCTCCCACTTGAAAGTCGGTATTGCCCTGAGGAACATTGATGAATAAGTATTCATCGCCTTTGTTGTATCGAGCGGTTTCCAGAGATTGATTTCGCATATTGCGTACACTGATTTGAGATCTTTCGTCCATTAAAGACAAGACGCGAGATTGATGAGGGAGAACTTCGGTGATTCTGCCTAATAATTGATAAAATAATATTTTTTTTGATCCCAGCTCAATAGGGTAAACTACTGCCTGGTTTATAGCTATGCCATGATTTTCACCTTTTTTGATGGCAAAGTTATTAGGATTTGCTCCTTCGCGATAGAGCAAATCAGCAAATTCCACTGTGTAATTTGCCATTTCATTTAACTTCATCAGTTGACGCAAGCGCTGGTTTTCTTCTGCTAAGTTTTCCAAAATGGCTAATTCAACTTTATTTAAACGAAGCTCCATATTTAGTGCTTCATTTTCCATCGTAAGCGTTCGAGCATAAAAAACTCCTTTTAAGTATTGCCTTAGATGGTTACTAAAAGAGGATACCTGATAAATCATTGAAGAAAAAGCTCTGAGCGTCGTATCTTCTATGAAAACCAGAGGCTTGAATCTGAAAGGTCTCAATAAGCCATAGACTGCAATCACAAGAATAAGCAGGATAAGAACAGTCCAGGTCGAAAGCGATCGCTTACCCTTTTTGGGCATAAGAACTAGTAGTACTTAACTCTAAGGAGCAGGGGCCAGAGCTTTTCAATATTCTCTGCAATTTTACCCGCACCCAGCGCAACGCATAGCACGGGATTTTCAGCATTGTTAACTAAAATACCTGTTCCTTCGGAGATATACTTATCCATCCCCTTGAGGAGGGATCCGCCTCCAGCAAGAAAAATGCCTCGATCAATAATATCAGCAGCCAGATCGGGTGGAGTATCTTCGAGAGTGGCTTTGACTGCATCCAAAATGCTGATTAGAACATCGTTAAGGGCTATTCGTGTTTCTTCAGAAGTCATTGTTACTGTGCGAGGCAGACCTGTAATCAAATCCCTACCCTTGATTTCAGCTGTGCGAATTTCATCAAATGGAAACGCAGAACCAATTTCGATTTTAACTTCTTCGGCAGTATAAATGCCTACTAACAAATTATATTGGCGCTTCAGGTATTGGAGAACAGCTTCATTCATTTCGTCTCCCGCAACCCTTATAGATGTTTTTGCTACGATTCCATTGAGGGATATAACTGCTACTTCACAGGTACCTCCACCAACGTCGACAATCATATTTCCTGTAGGCTCTCCGATAGGCAAGTCAGCGCCAATCGCTGCTGCCATAGGCTCTTGAACCAATCGAGCCTCTCTGGCTCCTGCCTGAATGGCAGCTTCAATGACCGCTCGCATCTCAACTTCCGTAATACCAGAAGGAATGCCGATAATAAGCCTGGGTCTGATAAAACCGCGAAGACCTTTGCGGCCACCAACTTTATTGATCAGGTATTCAATCAGTTTTCGAGTAACTTCAAAATTGGCAATAACTCCATCTTTCAAAGGCCGTACGATTTGGATGGCATCCGGGACTCTGCCGGCCATTCTTTTAGCATCAACCCCAATGGAAATGACTTCGTCTGTTTCTCTTCGGAGAGCAATAATGGAAGGCTCCCTTAGCATAATCCCTTTTCCAGCCAAATAAACGAGCGTGTTAGCTGTACCTAAATCTATGGCAATATCTTTACTGAATCTGTCAAACAAACCCATGTATTCCTCCAAATCATCAATTTTTACCTGATTTAATGATTATTATATCGCATTTTCATTTAATAGCGATGATTTTTTTTCAGCATTGCAAGCTTTTGTAACATTTTCTGACTGACTTCACCAACTAAAAAGCCAGCTAAAGCTCCGCCCAAAATAAGGAGAGGAAGAAAGTACCATAAGATGGTCAATTGCGTGATAAAAAAAACAGCAAGCCATTGACCAAGGTTATGCATCATTCCTCCGAGGGTACTCGTAAGGTGGACCTTATCTTTGAGCCATTTTTTTGCCATAAGCATGACTGCTAGACTGATCAAGCTTCCTGAAGCTGAGATCAGGGTACTGAATGCAGTGCTACGGGGCTCAAACAATGCCAGAGCAAAAATTTTCAGCAACACCATAAAAACAGCTGAACTTGAAGAGAAAAAAAATAAAACCACTACGACCACTAAATTGCTAACTCCAATTTTAAGCGGGTATCCACCTACTGGAATAAAAAAAAAGCTGCTTTCAATGATGTGTAAAGCCATCATAAATCCAAAAAGAAGAGAAAAAAGGGTAATTTGATAAACGGGTTTCATGGAGCTTGCCATTTTATTTGGTGGACTGAAGTTTCTGAAGCTGTAATGCCAAGCCAGCCAGCCTCAGGGTAGTTAGCCTGCATAAAATGATATGCAGTTTCTTTGTCCATGAGAATTAATGTAGTTGAAATCATATCAGCCAATAAAGCGCTTTCAGGATGCTGAACAGTAACTGATTGAAAAGGATTCTGTGCTTTGCCTGTTAAAGGATTAATAATATGGGAATACCGCATTCCGTCTTTTTCAAAAAACTGCTGATTGTCTGAAGAAGTTGAAATGTTGCCATGCAAGAGTTTAATACTTCCTGCGCTTGCTTTCTTTCGAGGATGCTGAACTTGTACATTCATTTTTTCAGGGCATTTTAATTTGATGCTTCCCCCAAAATTCAGGATGTAGTAAGCGATGCCCTGTTGCTCAAGATAATGGGCAGTTT
>CAZMFK010000009.1:6926-16660 GCA_964565545.1 uncultured Caldisericota bacterium
TTTATCAAAGCACTGAGATTTATCTTGAGTTCTTTTTTAAGGAAAAACACTGTTTTATTGGGTTCATTCAGCTCGATATACTGGTAACCAATCTGTTGTAGAACATTCTCCAGCTCATTGTCCGATGGAACTCTCAGAAAGCCATCCTGAAAACCATATACATCCTGCAAAGGCTGAAAGGTAATATCAAAAAGGCCCTGGCTTTGTTTTGACATCTGTATGGAAAGATTCAGCATATTCCAAAGTGCTTCTGAAACGTGAAAAGGAGCTATTGCAGCATTTTGATTCAGTGACTGGATTTCAGAATTAGGCTCATAAATATTAAGAGTTTGATTGATAATTGAGATTTTTTCCTGGATATCAGCGCTTAGTTTGGGTAATTCATATTGGGGAGGAACTTGAATTTCAAAAAAAGTATCCATTGCAATCCAGATTTCTCTTTTCCATTGCGTCTGTTGGTAATGACGAAAGATAAAAAAGGACAACAGCGATAATATTAGGACAAATATTATGATTCTTAGATAAACGGCTTGAAAAGCAGCAAACTTTATCCTCATAAATCCTTGAGGATTTCTGAAATGTGAATAATCTGAATGCGCCCAATAAAATTGGGCAAACGGTAAGAAGTAAGAAAAACATTGATGTGCTTTTTTTTGCATAGCGCAAGAGCTTTCCCTGCTTCTTCAATGGTCTCCAGTCTTTCTTGAAATAACTCAGCCCTGGAAAGATCCTGAGCACTTAATTCTATCTGGTGAATGTTTTTTACAATGTCCGGATGTAATCTTTTTGCGCTTGATTTGGCCATCCATGCTTGAGAAAATTGTTGTAACAGGTTTTCATGATATAGACGATTGGCAGAGCCCGGATCAAGAACTACTGCTTTATGGGAAAATGCTAATAATTTGGATTGATCGCTTTTTCGAAGCGTAAGTTCTTCACTGGTTTTGGTATGGTCAACATCAAGAAAAGGTAACTCAATATCATCATGTGTTGCTTTTCTTTCATTTTCTGTTTGATCTGTGATTTGATTTTCCTCTTCGTTAGAGGTTTGAGGAGTTTCATTGTTTTTAACAGATTTGTTTACTGTCTTTTCTTTTAATCGATCTATCCAGTCGTCCAAAGAGGTAGTTAGGGTAGGATAAGGATATGATGGTGAATCCTCTGGCAAAAGCTTTTCGTTTTCAGTTTCTTGAGAAGAACTGTCCAATACAGACCCAGGAGTATCTGGGAGAGCTGTTTCAATAGATGGCTTGGCTTTTTGTTCATTTTTTTCCATTTCATGCATTAGTTGGAGAAGATCATTTTCTTGATATACCATATTTTCTTTTACATCAAGGACTTGCTTTTTTCTTTGTATTAATATGAAAAGCAAAACAATCATGCCAGCCAGGATAGAAAAAAAGAAAATGGTAAATGGCAAATATTGTTTGTGAGTCAAATGAGAGAAAAACTCTTTAAAGCGTAACGGATCCCAAAGGTTTTTCCATGAAATGGCAGTTTTGCCGTTTTCTGAAATGCTATCAAGGACTAGAGGGCCAATCGTTGCATGAAGTGTTTTGTCATGAATTGGCGGTACCCACATGAATAAGCCTTTGTCGGTATAGTTATGAAGCTGGGAAAGCAAAAAAGGACGGTCTCCGTCAATCTTGATTAATGCAAGCGATTCATCTGTCTGATAATTGAAAGAAGTGTCCTGCTGAAGCATAATATCTTGCTGTATGGTATTGGAAATGGATATGCTGGTTTGGGGATACAAAGCCAGAAGCTCAATCATGTTTTTCTGTTCTTTCGAAAACTCTTTTAATACGCGAGGAGTAATGTAATTAAATGTCTGATCAACAAACAGATTGTTGGCTCCCGGAACATAATCGCCCCCAAAATTGGTCCCAGAGGAAAAAGTATTCACTAAAACAGGCTTGGAAAAACTCATTGTGAAAAAACAATACTCTGGTTGAAGGGGAGCAAAAGCATCAATCATTGACACTATATCAAAATCACCAGAAGATTTAAGCGAAATGGTTTTTTGTTGTTTTTTCGGATTATAAAATACTAAATCAATTTTGGTATTTGGATGCAGGGCATAGACTAAGAGTTCACCATAAGAAAAACCATTAATTTGATTTTCTCTACCATAAAGAAACGAGAAGTTTTCATCATCCAGATAACCAAACTGAAGCGTAACAGCATGGTCAGAGTAAAGGTGGTATGATCCTGGGCGAAGATCAGGAATCTTGAATCCGGTGTTTTTTGGCAGTAGATCCTCCCAAACAGCAAATCCTTGTTGGTCTTTTATGCTTATTTTGCTGTCTTGATAAGAAGAAATCCATACATGACGATCAGTATAGAAATAAAGATCAGAGCCAAAAAGGGTAGTCGTGTCACTGTCGCCTTCCTGAAAATTTTGGGTTTCTTCAGGGGTTTGAATGCTGGACATGTATACAAAAACAGGATAATCGGAGGATACCTTTAGCATCTGAGGATGAACAGCGTGAACGAGATGCATTTGTCCTTTATTTAGCTCGATATTATCCAAAGTTTCTCCATCTTTGGTTTCGATATGGATTTTATTATTGTCCTGGCAAGAGATGAGTATGGCTTTCCTATAATTGATAAACAGGTACTCAGTGCCAGGAACTGTTGAAAATTGTTGAAGTGGTGGAGTAGCTACTGGCTTCGAAAGAACATGAAGCTGAAATATGTTATTGTTTAAATGCTGAATATCCGTTTGAACATATAAGCGATGTTCTTTAGGGCGATATAATAAAGGACGAGGTTTGTTATCTTGATAAATCTGAAAGAATTTCCCCTGGTATTCAGAAGGGAGATCAATAGCAATTAAAGCATTATTTTTGTTGAGTAAGCTATCATTTGAAATGGTTAACTCGAAACGTTCAGAAGATGCAATGCTTTTTGGGGATGCTATTAGTATAACAAGCAGTATTAGTCCAAACCTTAGAGCTATACGAGCACTCATGGCTGTTCTTTCTCAGAAAGCGCTTGAAATAGCGTAATGGCTTTGGTAGGACAAACGGATACACATATGCCGCAAAGTGTACATTTTTCAATATCTACCACGGGCAAATGATTGATGATTTGAATTGCATTTTCTGGACATTTCTTTTCGCACAGATTGCACGAAATGCAACCTACTTTACATGCCTGTCTAACTTTTGATCCTTTATCCGTGTTTTTACAGAAACAAAGCACCCTGGTTTTCAATGGAAACAACTCGAGTATTTTTTGAGGGCATCGTTCTACGCATATACCACAACCCTTGCAAAGGTCAGGGTCAATTACAGGCAGGCTGTTGCTATCAATAATAATAGCATCAAAAGGGCAAGAGATAACGCAATCACCATATCCAAGGCAGGTATACTCGCAAACCCATGGATTCATTTTAAGGTTTTTGGCCATTTGACAAGTACTGACACCTTGAACATCGGAAACAATGTTGGCTTCGTTCCTGCCACCATGGCACAAAGCAACAGCAATAAATTTTTCGAAATTATGGTCTGAATTAATCCCAAGGGCTTCTGAGATTTGAGTGATAGTTTCTTCTCCGCCAGCTTTGCAGGCATCAATTTGTGCTTTTCCCTGAAGGATAGCTTCAGCAAAAGCTTGACACCCTGAAAATCCACAAGCTCCGCAATTTGCTCCTGGAAGAGCTGAAACAATTTTTTCGATGCGAGGATCCTCCTTAACTTGAAATATTTTTGAGAAAATGCCAAGAATAAAACCAAAAAATGCAGACAGAGCTACTAATACCGCACTAGATATAAGGATAATATTTCCAACACTCATCTTTTTACCTGCCTAATCCTTGCAAACCCATAAAGGCAACTGCAATAAAGGCAGCTGTAACAAATATAAGAGGATAGCCTTTCATGGCTTTGGGGATCTGGGCAAAGCGCAATCGCTCCCGAATGCCAGCCATAATTATTAAAGCCAATGCATATCCTATCGAAGCTCCAAGGCTAAAGACTGTGGATTCAAGGAGGGTATGGTTTTCTGTAACATTTAACAGGGAAACTGCTAGTATCATGCAATTAGTGGCTATCAGAGGGAGGTAAATTCCCATCATGCGATATAGCGTAGGAATTGCTTTTTTTAAATAAACTTCAACCAATTGCACAAAAACAGCTATGGTCAGAATAAAGGTGATTGTTTGAAGATATTCAAGACCAAAAGGTACGAGTAGGGTATGGTATACCAGATAACTCACGGTTGAGGCCATGACCGTAACAAAAGTAACTGCATAACTCATTCCTACAGCGCTGTTAAAATCAGCTGTAAGCCCTACAAAGGAACAGAGAGCTAAAAATCTAATGAAAACAAAATTTTGTGCAAAAATAGATTGCAATAGAATTTGCCCAAGCTGTTGTAGCTCTATCATCGGGTTTGGCCTCCTTTCCTTTCAAAACGTTTTAATAAAGCATTGACAATAGCAATTTCAATGCCAATGACCAGAAAAGCTCCCGGAGGAAGGATAAATATTAAGGCGGGTTGAAATGAAGTTCCAAAAATAGGGATATCGAGGAAAGATCCATTTCCAAATAACTCCCTTACAAAAGCTATGGCAACAATAGCGATGCCAAAACCAGCGCTCATGCCCAGTGCATCAATGAGTGATTCCTTTACGCTTCTGCGATAAGCAAAAGCTTCAACTCGACCTGCAATGATGCAATTTACAACAATCAAAGGGATAAAAATGCCTAAAGCTTTATCGAGCTCTGGAAAATATGCCTTCATTAAAAGTCCAAGAATAGTTACAAAAGAGGCAATTGTTAGGATAAAAATCGGTACTCGGACAGTTTTGGGTATCCATTTCCTAAAAGTGGAAATAGTTAGTTCAGAGCAGGTTAGCACAAATGAAAAGGCCAGGGTCATTCCAATAGCATTAATGACGCTGACTGATACAGCAAGCACTGGACAAAGTCCAAGCATAAGAATAAAGACTGGATTTTCTTTGAGAAGACCTTTGTTAAATATATTAAAAAGGGTTTTCATGGACTTGCCTCCTTTTGAAGAAGATTTATCCATTCGATACTAGATCGAATTCCTTGAGCCAATGATTGAGTAGTAATTGTAGAAGCTGTGATCAACTTAATGTCTTCTTTGACGATAAAGGAGTCATGAATGGACTTATCGTTAAATTGTTGAAGGTATTGTTTTTTAGCTGCATTGGCACCTAAGCCTGGAGTTTCTTTGTGATCAGTGATCTGCACCCCTCTTACCTGCTCATCCAAGTCAAAACCTATCACGAACAGGATCATTCCTCCATATCCAGGAGTTCGAACATTAACCAAATAACCCAAAGTTTCTTTCTGGGGACCACGGGCATAAAAAGCTGACTCGATCCAGGATGATCCAATCATTACCTTCTCTATTTCTAGAGATTCGAAGGATTCAGCTTCGGGGAAAAGCTCTTTTTGAGCTTGAAAAAGTGCTTTTTGATGCTGATGAGCTATTTGGTCTCTGGTAAGAGAATAGGTTGCGCTTAAAGCAAGTCCAGCAACAAAGCCTACAATAGCAATACTCAGACTGAGTTTGAATATTTCTTTCATGATTTTGCCTCTTTCGAGGGCAGCCATCCTACTGGCTTTCTGATTTTGCGGTCCATTAATGGCACTAGCATGTTCATTATCAAGATTGCAAAAGTCGTACCTTCAGGCATGGGCGTGAAGGTACGAATAATCATATTAATTAATCCAATACTGACGCCAAAAATAATTTGATGCAAGGGAAGGAGAGGAGAAGTTACATAATCTGTAGCCATGAAGAAGGCTCCAAAAAGCAACCCACCACTTAATAGCGAAACAACCGGATCTATTCTAAAGATCATGGCAAATACTACGGTGGCAAGAGCGTAGCTAAAAGGAATTCTCCAGGAAATAACTTTAAAAAACAGCAAGTAAGCTAAACCTATAAGAAGCGCTGGGATAAATACTTCTCCTATGCAACCTCCATGGAGACCCAGCAGCAAAGTTCGATAAAGTGAAGAAATGCTTCCACCAAATTGTTCAATTACTGGTTGAAAACCCTGCATGCTCCATACTTGTAATGGAGTAGCCGTACTAACCAGGTTGCCTTTTAGAAAAGGATTTATCCAAAAAGAATTTTGTGCTGGCCAGGATATCACAATAAATGCCCTGCCAATAAGGGCAGGATTGAAAATGTTTTGACCCATACCGCCATAAAGCTGTTTTGAAGAAATAGCTACGAAAGACCCAATAAGAACGATCCACCAGGGAACTGCTGGAGAAAGTGTCAACGCCAGGAGAAGCCCTGTTAGGGCTGCGCTTCCGTCCTTGATAGTTACAGGCATTCCCAGTATTTTTTGCAAAACAACTTCGCTTACTACTGCCGTTATCACTCCAACAAACAGGATTGGAAGGACTAGATTCCAGCCAAATAGATAGATTCCTGCAATCGTAGCTGGCAATAGAGCAACGACTACGTGATACATCAACTGGGCAGTTGTAATGGGGCTTCGAATATGAGGTGAGCTCGAAATAGTTAAGCGACTCATGATTTCCGACTCCTTTTGTTTATTTCAATTTTGGCATCACGAATGTAATTAAGTAATGGGATTTTTGCAGGACACTGATAAGAACAAATACCACATTCAATGCAGGAAAGAGCGTGATAATCTTTAGCTTTATCGTATCTTCTCATGACAGACATTTCTTTGATTTTAATAGGCATTAAGCCAGCAGGGCAGTGAATGATACATCTTCCACAGCGAATGCAGGGACTTTCTTGATTTTTCGAAGAATCAGAAAGAAGAAGTACTCCTGAAACTCCTTTAGTGATTGGAACATCAATGTTTTTTTGAGCCAGTCCCATCATGGGGCCACCAAGGATAATTCTGGAAGGATCTTTTTTATAACCTCCGCAATAATCAATCAGATTTTGAAGGGGGGTACCAATTCGAACATTCAGATTTTTTGGCGTTACAATCAAATCTCCTGATACCGTAATCACCCTTTCGATTAGTGGCTTTTTTAATTGAATAGCTTCAGCAATAGCAATAACAGTCGCTACATTTTGAACAATTACCCCTACATCAAAGGGGAGTTTGCCTATGGGGACAATTCGGCGAGTCAAAGCAAATATCAATGATTTTTCAGCTCCTTGAGGGTATTTTTCCTTAAGGGCATGAACCTGGGGCGTGACTTTCATGGAACTCTTCAAGATTCTTTCTTGAATTTTACTAATAGCATCTTTCTTGTTTGCTTCAATACCTATATAAATGGAATCTATGTCTAGTAAATCACCCAAGATGGAGATACCTTCCAATAAAGTATCGGTTTTTTCAAGCATCAATCGATGATCACAGGTTAAAAAAGGTTCACATTCAGCACCATTAATAATTAGTACATCAACCCGGGAGTCTTTGGGGGGGTTCAATTTGATATGCGTAGGAAAAGTTGCTCCTCCCATACCCACAATGCCAGCTTCCTGGATTTGAAACAAAAGCCTGTCTCTAGAAAAAAGAGCTTGATCCAAACCGTTTTGATTAATATCAGGAAGCCACTCTGATTTAAAATCATTTTGGATTCGTATTGCTTCAGACTCTCCCAGTACCGGATGAGGAAACCGATCAATTGCATCTACTGTACCTGATATGGAAGCATGCACTGGAACACTGAATCCACCCTGAGCTTCAGCAATTTTTTGCCCCATCAGCACATGGTCGCCCTTTTGGACTAATGCTTTTGCTGGAAGCCCTAAATGTTGAGAAAGATGAATAATAACTGATTTGGGTTCAGGCAAATTTTCAATGGCCTGGCGTTCAGCAAAGTATTTTTGATCTTTTAAGTGGATGCCTCCAGGTCTAAATGTCTTTAAGCTCATCAGCACTACCTCTATTTTGTTTGGATTTGCAGTAGGGACACAAAGCCCAGTTTTTATCTATTAATTTCCCACATCTCTGGCAGGGATTTTTTAATTCTTTGTAACAATTGGGGCATATAATGTAGTCCTCTTTAATTGGAAGCCCGCAAACTGGACAAAAGGGATCATGACATAAAAGCTCTCTTTCATAGTATTTTCGTGTGATATCCTTGATTTTCTGCTCTGCTTCAACCATTTTCATTTCTTCTCGAGTGTATTCGGGACGTACAAACAAATACAATACCCATAAAAGCACCACAGAGGAAAGCCAGTAATGGGGATGAGGATCATTCCTGTATAGAGCTAAGCCAAAAGGAGCAAAACCAACAATAAGAACAATAAGAGGAAAGATGTATTTATTTCGATATCTTTGAATAGAATCATAAATCATCCATAGCGCAAGCACAACTGTCAAGCCCAGCACCAATGAGTTAATAATTTCCATGAAATTGAACTCAGTACTGCTTGATATTGTTTCCGGACTTTCTTCCAAGATGGTATCAACTACATTATCATTCATAACTAACCTCCATAATATCCTTACCATTTTCGAGATAAAAGGGAAGATGCAGTTTATTTCTTATCTGACCTATATAGTAAAGTGATCCGGTAATACAAATAAGATCTTTTTGGGGATTTCGATCGTTAATACACCGAATAAAGCATTTCCAGCCATCAGATTCGCAGTAGGATGGAATATCAGGCAGATGTTGTTTTGTCCAATCCTGTAATTCCCGAGGGTTTACAGCCGCATGACCCTCCATTGAAGTAAAATAAAAACTCTTTGCAATCGTTGAAAGGTTTTTTAGATTTTGTTCTACCAGTTTTGTACCAAGAGTGGCAAAAAGCATGTGAATATTTTTTTCTGGGAACCTTTCTTTTAATGTGCTGACTAATGCTAAGGAAGAATCAGGATTGTGAGCACCATCCATTAAAACCATACAATTATTTACTTTTAACAACTCAAATCTCCCTGGCCATGAAGCTTTCATTAAGCCTTGCCTGATATGCTTTTCTTTGATGATAAACCCTTTTTTTGTTAATAGTTCTGCACTTGCTAAAGCAAGGGTAGCATTGATAGTCTGATGTTTTCCTGCCAATGCAATGTTTAAGTGAGTATAGGGAAGGCCTGTGATATAGCTTAATACATCAAATCGTTCTTTTTCAAAACCTGAAGAGGGATAGGATGATATTTCATAATCACGGTAAATGCAATGATATCGGACTTTTTCTAAAAGAGCTTTATCCTGAATAATTCTAGCAACTTCGATAGCTTGAGGGGCAGATATAATGGGCGCACCATTTTTTATGATAGCTGCTTTTTCAGTGGCTATGGAAATTAAATCAGGTCCCAAGCGATCGATATGATCAAGGCTGATGTTGGTGAGGATGGTGAGTGCTGGGTTAGATACTGCATTCGTTGCATCCAGGCGTCCACCCAATCCTGTTTCCAGTATAACGATATCTGTTTTTTGAACATGAAATTCAAGCAAAGCTATGGCAGTCATTAATTCGAAATAACTCAAATCAAAGAGTTTCAGCTCTTGAATCAGGTGGTGGATTTTTTTATACAATGCTTCAAGGCGTGGACTGGAGATGGGTATTAAATCAATGCATATTCGCTCATGTATATTTTGAAGATGAGGTGAAGTGAAAAGACCTGCCTTGTATCCTGCTGCTTTCATGATATTTGCTAAAAAAACTGCGGTACTTCCTTTGCCTTTTGTTCCAGCGATATGAATATAAGGAAAAGGTGCTTTTTTAAGTTCCAGAGCTTCAAGAATAAGACTTATTCTATCTAAGCCAATGTGCTGAGAAAAGCGAGGGTATTGATTGAT
>CAZMFK010000010.1:0-15976 GCA_964565545.1 uncultured Caldisericota bacterium
ATAATATTACGGTGGAGCTCGATAATTAGTTTCGTTTTATCCACGCTGTATTCATGGGGATTATGAATACCTACTTTTACCGTGAGCCATTCATTGGGGCATAATTCTGTTTTTCCTGGTTCAATCCATAATTTTAGCATAGTTTCAATCACTGGGACTCTGATTTCGACGGGATAAGATTTTAATGAGCTAACATCACGACTATCTACTGCAACTAATGAATAATATGCTGATTGACCAGCTGGAAGGTTTTTGTCAACAAAATTGTTTTCATAGGAGGGCAACTCAGCTATAAGATTACCAAGGGTGTAAGGATCTGAAGATCGATAGAGATAATAGCGATCTATTGGACAAGTCCCTTCTTTGGGGCGGTTCCAGTATAATTGAGCAGTATCCTGGAGGTAGGCTGCATGTATTAATGGTCGCGAAGGAGGAATAATATGGCCCGTCATTATTCCAGGAGAATAAGCAATTACTTGATCATTAGCATCATAGGCAGTCAGAATATAGTAATAATAACTACCCCAGAGAATGGAAGTGTCTACCATCGAAGTTTCATTGCCCTCAATACGTTGAACAATCTGTTGACCAGCCATAGCACCAGTCCAGGTTCGTCGAGTAAGAAGATAATAATTAGGTTTGGGTAAAAATCGAGGAGGAGACCAATTTAAATGAATACCCTGACAGTCCATAAATGCCTTGAAATTCATTGGTTGGACAGGTCGGAACTGACTTGGGACTTCAGAAGGATCAATCCATGCGATATTTTCTCCTGAAAGTACCAAAGCGTAAGGCTGTTGGTATCCATGAGCAGCGTCGCTTGTAATTGGATCCATGGAAAATACAACAATTCGATAAAGACTTTCAGTTGTTCCAGGCAAAACAATTTGTTCGACATTGTTGACATGATCATAGTTACTGGGATTAGGTATGGAAAAACCATGTAACATTTGATTACCACGAAAAGTATCCATCGTTGAAAGGTTAGTGATTTCAAAATGTAGATCATTGATAAGGTCTTTTTGATAGAAATCGGTTGAACTTGCATTAGGGGGGACAAATTCATCCGCATAATCAGTCCATGCTAGTGTAGCCTTAAGATGAGAATTGCTTTGATTTGTTTTAATATAGTAAACATTAAAGGGCGACTGATCAGATATACCTAATTGGTGGGATTGAGGATCATAGGCATTAATAAAAAGCATTTGTTTTTGATCGGGCAAAATAGAATTTTTTACATTAATTAAACCAAATCCTGTCCAGGGATTGGGATCAAGAGGAAATGCTTCATTAGAATAGGGGAAATAAGATCCTGAGGCTGGAAAGTCGCTGTCATGAAGTCCCTGAGCGCTACCATTAATTAACGTAGCTTTAACCAGAGCAGAGCTAATTGCATTGGATGGAACCAGATGGGTTTCCCTGTAATACTGCCTGATCAAGGTTGCTGCTCCAGTTACTACTGGACTAGACATGCTAGTGCCTGACATAAAACGGTAAGGATTGAAGGGAGAACTCAGATGATTGCGATTACATGATTCTACTGGATCTCCCGGGGCAACTACATCAGGTTTGATTCGATTATCATGAGTTGGTCCTGTGCTGGAGAAGTAAGCGATGTAACGCTGAATGGACAGTTGAGGGGATCGCCATGAGTACGCTCCTCCGCTAGTCCCGTTTTCATTTTCGAGCGCGCCAACGCATATGATATTCTTGGCATTGGAGTCTGCAGTGATAGTTCGGGTACCCAGAGGAAAAGGGTATGGACCAAAATAATTGTGGTAAAAGATAGAATAAGTGTTTGCTCGATTATTGCCAGCTGATTTAACCATAGTAAAATCCATGTTGTCC
The DNA here is from genome assembly GCA_964565545.1 of uncultured Caldisericota bacterium. Lineage (GTDB taxonomy): Bacteria > Caldisericota > Caldisericia > UBA6126 > UBA6126 > T3SED10-260. Next base: position 1,849 of record CAZMFK010000010.1, read on the forward strand.
CAAAGAAAACGATCAATATCTCTGGCACCGGAACCGTATTCACCTGCGCCATATCTATGATAAAATGTATTCCAATTGTATCCCCAACTGTTGTTGTGAGTGCGAGCTCCAGCAAGATAAGCCTCCTGAAGCAAAGCATAAAGCCCACCAATGCTTGCATAGTATGACTGGTTTCCAAGAAAATTCTGAGAAACTAATCTGGCTTTGTAAGCAATGCCTTTGAGCTGCTGGTTGGTACTGGATGCTCCAGTGCCACAAACTGTGCCTGAGACATGTGTGCCATGAGAATGATAATCATCCCAATTTGTAGGAAAAGTAGCTATGACTTTGTCTTGAAAAGTGGGATCCCAAAAATCAGGATGGGTACTTCGGATGCCAGTGTCTGCTACTCCTGCAATTTCACCACTACCATCAAGCCCTGGGATAACAGCGGTATTGATTCCAGCAAATAAACGCTGTGTACCAATCACCCTGGCTGCTCGATGGTTAAACGGCTCATAAGATTGATAATGCTCAATACCATAGATGTGTTTATTTATTGGTAACAAAGCCATCTTTTCAGTAGGGAAAGTTTGGACTATCAAATAAAAAAACGGATATGAAGGTTTCAGGGTAACTTGCTTTTCATCAAGCTCAAAGTTTGATACAAATTGACTAATGTCAAAATCAGGATGAATTAGTAATTGAATATTGATATGGTCGTCTTGAAGCATTCCATTTTCAAAATGTATATGAATTTTGGAAGCAAAAGGTATCAACCCACAACTGCGAATAAATTCAAGCTCTTTAATCTTGCTCTCGCTATCTGAGTGCATATGGGCAAGCCAACCGTATTGATGAACAGGAATAAGCAAATTGACGTCAAGAGCTTTGACAATATCCAACCATTCCTTTTTTTCTGGACCAACCCACTGGATCAAAAAAAGATCAGAAGTCTTTCCGAGGGAGGGATCAGATCTTAAATACGATGGAATTTGGATTGACTTGTCAGCCTGGGAGATAAAGGAATGCCCAAAAAAACGAAGAACTTGGTAGTCCTTTTCAAGTTGGTAATACCATCCATTGGATTTTAGCCATTTTGTTTGTTGGTCATTGGCTTCTATGAGTAGAAAAGTGGGGTAGGCCTCAACCAGTTTTATGCCCATATCATTACAAAGTTTTAATGTTTCTGGTCGAGTGTCGTAAACTTTAACAAGATTCATTTCTGATGCTTGTATTTTTAATTGCATTGAAAAAATATGGGAAATTAGAAAAGCAATTAAAAAACAAATAACCAATTTTCGATATCTCATTCCATACACCACCATATCCTGTTTAGTATTATTATAAGTTGGAATGAGAAAAAAACCAGGAAATGCAGTTTTGCGTCAAAGATTAGCACTATTTAACTACGGAATAAGAAATTTACAAGGGGATTATACTCAATTAGATGACAATATCACCACTAATAAAATGATTTGTTTCCGCTCGTTTGGGGTGATTAAAAAAGTCAGGGTTTGGTTGCATTTCAATTATATTTCCATGCAGCAACAAGCCAACGCGATGGGAAATCCTCCGCGCTTGAAACATATCCTGTGTAACCAGGATGATTCCCAAAGGTTGTTGTTTTGCCATATGAGTAATAATTTCTTCAAATAGTTGGATTCCTTTGGGATCTAGATTGGCAGAAGGCTCATCCAGTAATAGCAATTGAGGTTTGATGAGCAAAGCTCTAGCCAGAGACAAACGAGTCATTTCCCCCCCAGAAAGAGTGCTTGCTGGCTGATGGTAAAGCGAAGCGATATGAACTTTTTCCAAAGCATTCATAGCTTGTTCTTTGGTAAATCGTCTACCCCGCAAAGGTCCGCATACTAAACAATTTTCCAACACTGATCCCGTAAAAACAACTGGTTTTTGAAAAATGAGATGCATTTGTCTTCTTAAAAGAATTTTATCTTTTTCAATCTTCCTTTTTGAGTTTTTGGTGATATTGGAGTATTCGAAAAGAACTGGCATTAAACCAGCGAAATTATAAGTGATTGAACCTTGATGGCCAGAAATTAAAAGATTGATCAATTTGAGGATGGTTGTTTTGCCTGATCCATTAGGTCCAATGATACTCAAAATCTCATGAGGAAAAACCTTAAAACTGAGCTGTGTTAATATTTGTTTGTTTTCTACTGTATATGCAAGATTTTGAATGCTTAATAAAGCTTCAGGCATTTCTTTTCCTGCCTTTGTATTCAGCAATAAAAACCATCAATACATTAACCATGAATGATAATGTCAAAAGTATAATACCTAAAGCCATGGCTCTTGCAAAATTACCTTGTCTTGTTTCCAGCATAAGGGCAGTAGTTAAGGATCGGGTATGCCCTTCAATGTTTCCTCCTACCAGCATTGCAGCTCCAACCTCACTGACAGCTGCTCCAAAAGCAGTAATTAAGGCTCCAAGAATAGCCATTTTTGTTTCCTTTAGTACCATCCAGCTGGATTGCCATTTTGTTGCTCCAATTGTATAAGCAAGGTAGCTTATTGAAGGATCTACGGCCTTGATTCCAAGGTAAGTCAAACCTGTGATTACCGGCAAAGCCAGAATAATTTGCGCAATTACCATCACATAAGGTGTAAATAAAAGTTGAAAAGAGCCAAAGGGACCATAGCGTGAGTAAAGCAAGTATACCAGTAAACCTGCAACCACTGGAGGAAAGCCCATAAAAGTATAAACTAAGTTAATTAGGATTTTTTTTCCAGGAAAATTAGCAAAAGCCAAAAAAATCCCCAGAGGGAAGCCTAAAAGGGAAGATATAACCAAAGCATAAATGGTAACATAAAGAGATAGCCACAATGCTTGATAAGTACCCGGATCCAAAGACACTATCAATTGGAACGCTTGCAGGATTCCCTCTAAAAGGACATTCATTACGCTGAATTATTTACTTTTGCGATAATTTTCTGAATCTGGAAAAAAGAGAGGAGCACCAAATTCTTCTTTTCCATATGCTTCGATTATTTTTTGTCCATCCAGGCTCGTGATGAATTTTGCGAATGCCTCTGCAGCCTTAAAATTAACCTTGGGGTGTTTTTCAGGATTTAAAGGAATAACTCCATAAGGATTTAGCAATGGATCGGCTCCTTCAAATAAAATCTGCAAATCAATTTTTTGATCTTTCATGTACTTTAAATAGGTAGCTCTATCCGTTAATGTATAAGCCTGTTTTTCATCAGCCATTAATAGAACCGCTCCCATACCCTGGCCAGCACTAATATACCAGGATCCCTCCGCTTGAATGTCTGCATTTTTCCATAAAGAGCTTTCTTTGCTGTGAGTTCCAGATTGGTCCCCTCTTGATACAAAAGGGCTTTGAGTAGCAAGGATGTTTTTTAAAGCCTCAGAAATATCAGTTGCATTCTTGAGATTGGCAGGGTCCTCTTTTGGTCCAATAAGAATAAAATCATTGTACATGACGTCCATTCGATAGCTACCATGACCCTGCTCCACAAAAAGATCTTCTTTGGCTCTGTCATGAACCAACAAACAATCTGCATCTCCTTTTTCTCCAATGGCAATCGCTTGACCTGTTCCTACAGAAACAACTTTGACTTCAATATTAGTCTTTTTTTCGAATTCAGGTAGAAGCACACCTAGCAATCCTGAATCTTCTGTTGAAGTAGTAGTGGCAAGAATCATCGAAGTTTTCTCACTCACCCTACGACAGGAAGACGTGGAAAATGCAACGCTGAACAATAAAACCAGTGAAACAAAACAAGAAAAATAAGTAAAAAACTTTTTAGAATTCATTTTATCTCCTTTCCAAATATGGGAGGCAGCATCGTTTCCAATACAACCCTATCGGCGTTGATCCATGGAGTTTCACTCTTTAGGATGGTTCGCTCGAAGATCCATAAATATTATAACTATTTTGTCAATCATTTATTTGTGATAATCAAGAAATTCTAAGAAATCAATCAAGCTTAAAAAAAGAAGGATGAGCCAAAGAAAAATATACTGTCCAAATCATCAAGCTAATGAAAAATATTAAAATTAAAACCCATGGGAGTAAAACAATTAGCAAAGAATTTTTTGTTTTTATATTTCCTCCAGTGGAGACAGCAAGAATGAACAAGTAAAATGACCAAATCCATGCAAAAAATGATAAGGAAAGCGTAAGAGCAGGAAATTCAAAAACATTAAAGAAAAAAGATAAAATCAAAAAAAGTAGTTGTTGAAAAAAAGTAGGAATTGATGCCAAGGCAAGAGAATTCCATAAATAACAAGCTTTGATTGAATACCCAAATAAATGGATCCAAAGCAAATAAAATGAAGTTATGAAAAAATGAAAAACTATAGCCAAAATGATTCCAATAATAAACAAGAATCGTGATTGTAATAATGCTACAACTCCTGATTGAAGAATGCTATTGAGCTCTGGAGATACATTGCTGAAAAAGTTGTCTATTTGATAAAAAAAGACCCATCGGCTATAAAAAGAGGAAAACAAAGCAATAAACATAACTATTATAAAGCCAGGCCAAAAATAAGAAACGGTAGCAACTTTTTTAAAAGCTTCTTTTGGCTTATAAATGATTAGCCCAAGCCATTCCATCATAAAATTAATCATGTATTGTTACCTTCCGAAAGAAGATGGGTGAAAAAAAGAAACCATCCCGTTAAGAATAAGTAACGGGATGGTGGATTTAACGACAAAAGAATTACTTTTGGTTAAGTTTTTTTAGTTCTCCAAAGATATTGAAAAGAACTATCATGCCTTCGCAAGTAATTCTCCATGATAGATTTCCAAAAATTAGTATTAATATGCCTATTAACAAATTGACTAAGAATCCTGTAAACGAATGAATTCTACCAAACATGGTATACAAGGAAAATAACACAATGGCAATAACGCCCAAAATATAAACTAACTTAATGATTAAAGGGCTAATAAGCTTGTTGAATGATAAAAATTCATTTAAATCTAGTCCCGCAAAGTCTTCTTTACTGATAAATGCCATGTTAACCTCCATTATTCGAAATTATAAGGCACTGCTAGCTTCAAGCTATTTTTTTAATATCATAAAATCTCATGAAGTCAAGATTTTGATAATCAATAATAAAACTGGACATTGATTAAAAACTTACTAAAAAATAAGAATATGGTATGATATAAAAAAAGTTTACAATAGCCGAAAATCATTTTAATGGACAATAAATGAAAATTGGTACAAGGCAAGAAGAGTTACTTATTTAAAAATGATGGAACTATACTATATTGCTATCCTTTTATTGTCTGGAATCGTTATTGCGCGTTTTGCTTCAGCAGTTAAGCTTCCTGATGTCACTGGATTTATCATAGCTGGATTGATTATTGGACCCTCAATATTAAATCTAATTCCGGAGCATGCATCACATCAAATGAACGGAATTACTCAAGCTGCTTTGGCTTTTATTGCTTTCAGCATTGGCATCGAGATTAACTTATCAAAACTAAGAAAAATTGGATTTGAAGCAATTATTATTGCTTTTTCGCAAGCAATGGGTGCATGGATTATTGTTTTTTTAATGATGGTCTTTTTACTGCGCCAAAGCCCTCCCTTTGGTATTGTTCTAGCAGGTATTGCCATGGCTACTGCTCCAGCATTGACTACCATGGTACTTAAACAATATCGGGCCAAGGGTTCTTTAACCAGTATGATTCTAATTGTTGTTGCTCTGGGTGATGCTATAGGGATCATTTTTTTTGGAATTTCTGTCGCATTGGCAAAAACATTTGTTGTATCTCCTGATTCATTTTCCCTAAGTAAAAACATCTTGTTTCTTTTTTGGGAAATTATTGGTTCTATTGTTTTAGGAGTGTTGGCTGGATGGTTTTTTTCCTGGCTAAACTCTAAAGTAAAAAGCGATAACGAGCTTTTGGTCCTTACCATAGTTTTGGTTCTTTCTGCTACCAGTTTTGCACTGTGGGCCCATTTGTCTCCACTGCTTTTATGCATGAGTATGGGCAGTATGTTTGCAAGTTTATCAGGATACTCACATCGTGTCATTAGTAAAATGGATCATTTCACTCCTCCCCTCTATATTGCTTTTTTTGTATTGGCTGGAGCTAGCTTCAATCTTCATCTGCTACCAGGGGTAGGATGGATTGGCGTTGCGTATATAGTATTGCGAATACTGGGTAAAATCTCAGGAGCTTGGCTTGGTGCTATTTTTAGTTCATCGCCCGATAAAGTAAGAAAATACTTAGGACTAACTTTGATGCCTCAAGCCGGGATATCTATAGGATTTGCGATGATAGCCAATGATGTATTCCCTGATTTTGGTCCTGATATTCTTACGATTATTACCGGAGCAGTTATTGTTTTGGTGATGGTTGGACCTTATGTTATTAAAAATACTCTAGCAAAAGCTGGTGAAATTAACTTAACGGACAGTAGCGCTTCAAAATGATTTTTTTCTATTAAATTTTGTCAGGGATATAACCCTGGTATTGTGCCTTACAAAGTTTCGCATAATAACCTCCTCGATGAAGTAGATCCTCATGCGTACCCATTTCTTCTATCCCGTCATCCTTTAAAACTGCTATGATGTCAGCTTGTTTCACCGTTGATAGCCGATGAGCGATAGTTATAGTTGTTCGATTGACGGATAAAAGCTCAATTGCTTTTTGAATTTCAGCTTCTGTTGCATTGTCCAAAGAAGAAGTTGCTTCATCAAGGATAAGAATAGGTGGATTTTTTAAAAAAACTCTGGATATTGCTATGCGTTGCTTCTGACCTCCAGATAACTTGACTCCTTTTTCGCCTACAAAAGTATTCATTTTTTCGGGCAAACCTTGAATGAAATCCCAGATTTGCGCTTTTTTTGCTGCTTCAATAATTTCTTCCTCAGTGGATTCGATTTTTCCGTAAGCAATATTTTCTCGAATGGTTCCCCAAAAGATGGTAACCTCTTGTTGTACTATGCCAATAGATTTTCTTAACGACTCCAAAGAATAAAGGCGAATATCTATGCCATCAATTTTTACCAATCCTTCTGTTACATCATAAAAGCGGGGTATTAAATTGGAAATAGTCGTTTTGCCAGCTCCTGAAGGACCAACTAAGGCAATGTTGCTGCTAGGCAAAATATCTAAGTTTAATTTTGAAATAACATTGGAATGACCATCCTTATAACGGAAAGAAACATTCTCAAATTGAATATGACCTTTGCAGTCATTTAAAATGATTGGATTATTTATTTCAGAAATATCAGATTTAACTTGCATTAATTCTGTAAAACGACGAAATCCTGATATGCCTGACTCAAATCCTTCTACAAAAAACATTAACCTACGGATAGGTTGCATAATAAATGCAGCATAGAGGAGGTATGCAGCTAAATCGCCGACACTGATTAATTGTTTTACTACAAACCATCCGCCAAAGATAAGCACAGACCAATGCAATAAATCCACCAAAAAGCCATTGCCTGACATAAATACAGCAATTGCTCGGTAGACGGCTTTCCATGAATCACGATATTGGACATTTACACGATCGAATTTTTTCATTTCAAAGTTTTCGTTAGTAAATGATTTAGTTAGTCTGATTCCAGAAATACTTGATTCTATCTGAGCATTCATTTCTCCATGAAATTCACGCACCCTTTTAAATGAAGACTCAATAGCTCTGCGTTTGTTAATAGAAAAAAACAACAACAAAAGAATAAAGAAAAAGACAATAAGCGTAAGAATAGGTTGGATGTTCCAGAGGATAAAAAAGCTTCCGAAGAGCATAATGCACGATATAAACAAATCTTCAGGGCCATGATGCGATAGTTCTGCAATATCCCTAAGATCTCCGACAAAACGGTTGATGATTTGACCTACTTTTTGATTACTGAAAAAATGATATGGCAATGTTTCAATATGACGAAATAGATCCTTCCTCATGTCAAACTCTAATAAAGAGCCCATATAATGACCAAAATATCCCACGATATAACTGAATACCATGCGAAGGAGAAATAATCCCAAAAGTGCAATACCAGCATATAGCATCCATTGGAATTGAGCAGCAGGTATCCAGTGGTTGATAAAATGACGGGTTAACATAGGAAATATCAAATCAATGCAAGCCAGCATGAAAGCACATGATAAATCAAGGCTAAAGAGCTTCCAATGAGGACGATAATACGAAACAAAATTCGATAGTAGCTTCAAATCAGATTTTTGTTGCATTAACTTTTAAGCGTAATAGTTACAGTTCTTGTTGCTCCGTCCCAATCAACCTGAGCTCCAAAAGCTTCTGAAATGAAACGAATGGGGACCATCGTTCGACCATTAATAATCATTGGCGGTGTATCCAGATTTACAATGCGATCGTTTACTCGGGCAATGGTATTATTTATTTGGAGAGTAACCCGGGTAAAGGTTTTGGCAAAATAAATGCGAACGGTTCTTGTTTCTCCATCCCACTCCACTTCAGCTCCGAACCCTTCTGAAATGAAGCGAATAGGAACCATGGTGCGACCATTGATAATAGTGGGAGGAACATCTAGTGGAACAGGAATCCCATTGATATAAGCAAGGTTGCTGCCAATCGTAAGCTTGATGATGGTTTCTTGAGATAAAACTAAAAATAATTCTTCTGAAGCATAATTGCCAGCATTATCCCATGCCTCAAAAAGTATTTTATTAGTTCCGGACTGAAGTAAAAATGGGGCTGCAAACGTACCGTCTCTGGCAAGGATAATGTTCATACTGTTCATGGTTGCCCGATCAATGCCAGAATCTTCATCCCATATGCGACCGTTAATTTCAACAGTATCACTGGAAAAAACATCTCCATTTTTGGGTGAAAAGATTTTTATCAGAGGCGGATTTGTGTCTACTGGGACTTCTTCTATATCATAAATAATGCTCAGCTTAACTTCAGCTTCGTTGCCTGCATTGTCTTTGGCCTGAATAATAATGGAATTGGACCCCTGGCTAAGAAGAACATTTTCAGAAAAGTTGCCTGAGCGATCCAGCGTGAGCTTTTTGTTATTCAGGCTTGCTTCAGCCACACCTGAATCATCATCGGTTATTTGACCGGAAACCTTGATACTGGATTGTTTGGTACGGGTATTATTTTGAGGTTCTTTAACCATTATTTTTGGCGGAGTAGTATCGGTTGGTTGGCTTTTTAAGCTTATGGAAACGGTGTTGGAAGCATCTGAAAAGTTCTTTTTAATATCAAATGCCTTGATGTAATAATAATAAGTATTTCCTGCTGACGCTGTTTTGTCTTCCCAGCGTGTTTCAGAAGCGCTTACATTACTTAAATAGGATAGCACATCAGGATCAGTGCCACGAAAAACAGTATATCCATCGATAGTGTAAGTGCCCTTCGTTGAAGGGGACCAGGAAAGAGCAACATTATTGTTGGATAAGCTTGCTTTGAGATTTCTGGGTGCTCCCGGAGGCTTATCTTCTGCTTTTTTTCTTTGTTCAAGTCCCAGAGTAGGATCGCCATACAAAGTGCCAAAAGAATAAGCATTGTAATAATCAGATTCACTGGAATAAGCAAAGGAATGATAAAGCGCTTCTCCAACTGTTTTTTCACTAAGCAGGGCTTGGGTAAAATAATAAAATATGGAATGCATCCCCCCATCTCTTTGGGTTTTCCATTGAGGGTAAAAATAACCCAATCGGCTTTCTCCCATTATAGCAACGGCTTTTGTCATGAGCAGTTCTTTTCCAATATTGTCCATATCCCAATCAGAAGCCAATGGCATATAGCCTGAAACAAAATAGATGGATGTATTCTGGGTAGAAAAGGATTGGGCATCTTCAGAGTTTATGATGGGAAACCATTCGCACTCTTCAGGATCTGGCGTGTCATTAAAATTTTTGTCTCTCATCCAAACATAACGCATAAGGCTATCCATATAACCTCCGTTGGAGACAATATATGTTAGCCCATAACTGCCAGAATTGATCTGCTTGACAGCTTCATTCTGATTTAAAGGATAAGTACTTTCATATTCGGATCGAATTAGGCCTGCTTTTTCATAAAGGGTGGTTCGGGAAAAACTGTTTTTACTAAGCAGGTCTTTCCATATCAGTTCAGTTAGGAGAGCATTGTCAAGGAAATCAATTTTGGTTGAATTGTTGGTAGCCATTAATAAAGCTCTTTTTTTAGAAGCAGTAGTACGCTCTTCAAATTCAATTGTTTTTTCCAATATGGTTTCAATTGAGTAACGGTCATCGAAGGGTATTCTTCCAACATAAATCTCAGGTACCAAATTGACACGATCTTCGCGGTATTCTCCGAAATATCCGTCTCCGTCTGAATCCCATTCCCCTGTTAAGTCAGCGTAGTACATGTCTGTAGGAATGCGATCAATATCTTCTTCCACTTTATTAATTGCTCCATGATCTTGGGGGGAAGGGTAGCAATATCTCATAGGAACCATTCCTCCAGTGGATTTGCGATCTCTTTGTCTGGAATCAAAAGGATCTCCAACGATCAATACATATTTTAATCCCTGTCCACTCTGTAGAGTCTTAAAATAGTTTCTTAGCTTTTCTGCTTGATCAGATCCAGAGCTTTCACGAGAAATTTGAGATGCTGATATTATTTCAGTAACATAGCCCAATGATTCTTTATAGGATGCAAAATCTTCCAAAGCACTCACAGCATTGACAGAAGGGCTATAAACTATAAGAAAGTCAATACCAGCTCCTTTTACGGAAAGAGGTTTGTGCCACAGGAATGAAGATAGGATAAAAATGGAAATTATGACTAAAGATAGATACTTATGATTGAAATTCATGGCATCCTTCCTCTCTGTTAAGCCTTATAAATACTCAAACTATCAATAATAGTTTACTGAAAAGCTTGAAAAAACAAAGAAAAATATCAATACTATCATAACAATACTGGTATGATGGGAAGGTGAAAACTGATGCAAAAACTATGGATTGTTCTTCTGGGATTTGTTTTTTTAATTACTGGAATTTTTCCATCAATTCGAGCAGAATCAGGTTATCAAATTATCGGCAAGGGAGTTTCTCCGGAAAGCATGGTTCATCCTGCGGGCGTAGCTTTTCACTACCATTTCATGTATGTGTGCGATACTATTCAATCAAAAATCCTTATATACGATACTCGATCTAAAAAATTGGTCAATTCCTTTGGAGCTTATGGCAATACCTCCATTCATCTCAAAGAGCCCCAGGGCATTTGCATCGACAATTTAGGCAACATTTACATCACTCAACTGGATCAGGTGGTGAAATTTGATGATCAATTACGCTATGTTGCATCCTTCGATATTCCTGGAATCCTTTTGGATATTTTATATCATGATGATTTGATATGGATCTGCCATTACTCAGCAAACGAGATAATTGTAGTAAATCCAAAAACGATGCAATTATCACACCGATTTTCCACGGGCTTAGGACCTGTTAGTCTTGATTTTAATTCGAGTAATGAAGTTATTGTTTCAGAAGTTGGAGAGCATCGCATATCTTTTTATGATGAAAAGGGAAAACGCTTGCGCAATCCCCTGATTCTAGGAAAAAGCTCTATTATCGATGGAGTGTCTGTTGGTCTTAATGATTGGATTTTTTTACATGATAGCTTTTACTATCAGATTCACGCCTATTCCAAAGGTGGTGGCAGCAAACTTCGTGAAATTGATATTCCGGGAAAAACAGTAAGATGCTGGAAGCCCGGATTAAATGGGATGGTGGTTCGAAATGATCTGATCTTTTTTTCAAGCGTTAGTACTCAAGAAATCATAGTTTATAATGATATGGGAACCCCCCGGGAAACTTATGGCAAGAAAGCATCTGACGATGAGCTATTATATCCTAAAGCTCTTGCAATTGCTTCTGATGAAGTACACCTTGCAGATTTGTATGCGGGTAATGTTAAGCGTTATACCCATCAGGGCAAATATGTAGGAACTTATGGATCCCAACCCGGAAGAGGTCGAATGGATTATCCCTCTGGAATTGCCCTGCACAATCAAGAGGTTTTTATACTCAATGCACATTCCAGTATTTATGTTTTTGATACCAAAGGTATATTTCAAAGGGAGATTAATGTTCAAACTCCTTTGAACTGCGCTACTGATCTGGCAGTTTTTCGATCAGCTATATATCTTGCTGATGCCGGTAACCGAAGAGTGATCAAGCTTGATACTTCAGGAAAGCTGATACAACAGTGGAATTCTTTTGTCTACCCCAGCAGTATTTATTTGGATCAAAACGAAAGACTTTTTGTTGCAGATAGCATTGATGCTTCGATAAAAATTTTTAACCAGGGAGATTTATGGCAGACCTTGCGTCACCCGAAGATGAAAGAGCCTGCTGGAATGATCTTGACTGAAAAAGGGATTTTATTGGTTTCAGACAAAGCTCAACATGAAATTCACATTTTTCTTTATAATCAACAGCAGTTCGAATATATCAAATCTTTTGGAAGTTTTGGAGGGCCAAAATCAAAACACCCTTCTCCTGGATTAAATCCTCCAGATTATAAAGATGATCCTGGTTTTTTTGCTTTTCCTGAAGACCTTGCTTATGATGGAACATTTATTTATGTTGTTGACCGCTTGAATCAGCGAGTTCAGCGAATTGCTTCAGGTTTTCTTTTAGAGGGTCTTGTTCCTGAAGAAAACGATATCGATGTATATCCTTTAAAGCTTGATTTTGGAAGGATAATCAAAGGAGAAAGTTCAAATTTGGAATTATCTTTAAGAAAAACTGGACCAAAGGATATTGAAGGAAGTATCGAAGCCAATCAAGAATGGATACGCCTCTCAAAAATGAAATTTCAGGGTGATACAGATATTCGGGTGAGTGTAAATAGTGATGATTTGAGTCCAGGCGAACATATCTCAGAAATTATTGTGAACAGTAATTTTAGAAAAATTGTGATACCAGTCACTGTATATATTGATAGCGAAGAAACTCCTCCTGATGAACCTCCTCCACCCAAAGAAACTAAACGAATCGAAATCTCTTTACAGATCAACAATCCTAAAGCCGTAATCAATCAAAAGGAAGTATGGATAGACGAATCAAACCATGCGGTAGTTCCTGTTATTTTACCTCCCGGGCGCACCTTTGTTCCTATCAGGTTTATTTCTGAATCTTTCGGAGCTGAGGTGCAATGGGATGGAAATACCAGAACAGTTCGTATTTTTCTGGAAGCACTGGATGTTCGAATAACACTACAAATTGATAATAAAATTGCCCGGATCAATCAGGATATTGTCAACCTGGACGCTCCGCCACAAATATTAAATGGTCGGACATTTGTTCCTTTGCGTTTTATTGCTGAAGCTTTTGGAGCAGAAGTCCAATGGAATGGAGCAGAGCAGCGAATTACTATATTATTAGAAGTTTAATTTGATATTCGGTAGGTAATTTTTACTTCTTGCAATGGCGCGCTCCAATCAACCTGAGCTCCTAATTCTTCTGAGATGACTCGTATGGGAACAAAGGTACGACCCGGAGGTTGAATTTCAGGTGTTGCGTCCATGGTTTTTGGGATGCCATTAATCAAGTATCGGCTTTGATTAATCCAGAGAGTAAGATTTTTGCCTCTTAAATCATAAGTAACTTTTTTTTCCTTATCGAACCATTGAATTGTTGCGCCAAAGGATTCACCGATAAAACGCAATGGAACAAATGTTCTATTGTTTTTAATATATGGCGGAAAATCCAACATAAAAGGATCTTGGTCTTTAATATGAACAATTTTGGAATTAATTTTTAATAGCATTGAAATTTCTTCCAAGACATAAAAATAAAGCCTAAGTTCCTTTTTTATCTCTGTTTTTTGTTGGTAGCTAAATATTAATTTAATGATACCCTGTGTTTTTATAGGGGTTTTTTCAGTAGTTTTTAAAATAAGTTCCAGATCTTTTTTTTCTTCTTTCATGAGTTTAATCTCACTGCTCAATATCTTACCTTCGGACATCAATTCATAGCTCAAGGGTTCACGAGTTCCTGAAAGGTTTGAACTGGTAGTTAATGTTAAAGGATTTGGAGAAACATTGCGGACTTGTATTCGAAAAATTAATGTTGCCCCAGGAACGCCTGCTATTTTTGCTCGGGAAACATCAAGCAAAAAGTACTCATTATTGGCATTGGACTTGTTGCTAAACATA
>CAZMFK010000011.1:0-15842 GCA_964565545.1 uncultured Caldisericota bacterium
CTGAAAATGATGGTATTTTAAGAAAGGATGAAAAAATGCCAGAACTTGAAACAAAATCAAAGGAGCAGGATATTAAGAAAAATAATGATTCCAAAGAGAAAAAAGCAGGTTTTCTTTACCTCATTGTTTTTTTTATAGGAATTGTCCTGACAATCCTTGGTACAGGTCTTTTTGAAACTAGCTTGGGTCATTTTTTTAAAGAACAGCTTACAGCTATTTACTCTACTGCCATGACGCTATGCTTATCTTGTATAGGACTTGGCAAAATTAAGTTTGGCACCTTGCTGGATTTACTTATCATCTTTATTTTATTTGTTTTAGCTTATAAATTAACGGAGGTTAGAAGAAATGCCTCAAAATAAAAAATACAGAAACCGAGAGGCTAAAAACCGGGTTCAGTTATTTGGATTTTTGTTTGGTAGCGGTATATTTTATTTCCTGGCAACGCTCCCTCCTATCTTTCTTAAGCGTATTCCTATGCCCTGGTTGGTGTGCTGGTCCGATCCTTTTGCTCCAGGCGCTTGTCCTGCTGGTACTTTGCAGTATTTCTTCAATGCCAATCTTTTTCCATTTTTTGGCTTTGGCATTTTGGTAATTATTGGCGCTATTTTTGGTCGAATGGTATGCGGATGGCTTTGCCCTTTTGGTTATTTGCAGGATATCGTTTATCGTATGCGCCACATAACTAAATGGATTGTAGTCGGTCTTTTTGCTTTGTTGGTTGTTTACCTTACATGGACTTCACCCATGTTTGCTGGTATGTCTCTTCGTCAGATGTCTTACAGTGGTCTTTCCACCAGGGCGATAATTTGGATTGCGATATATCTTGGTATTTTTGGGGTTTTATTTGCATTGTTTTTTATTAAATTCAAAAAATTCACAATCAGTGTCAAGTTTTCCAATTGGGGTCGTTTTTTCTTTTTTCTTTTTCCCTTTTTACTTTTTCCCCTTCTGGTAGTAGACCCTGAACTCAATACGGGAGGTCCATGGTTTTGCAAGCTTTGTCCTTCCGGTACTACATTTGCAGCTATTCCTCAGTTTTTAATCAATGCTCTTCCTCGAGATTTTTTCCCTTTCCTTGGACTTGACCGACAGTCGCCCTTTATTCCTTATGGAATGGCATCTTATCAGGATATCAGGGGTATGGGCCAGGTGATGTTTGGCTTAAAAATGTCCTCGTTGGTCCTTCTTCTATGGGTTACCATGCTTTCAAAAAGGGTTTTTTGCAAATTTGCATGTCCCATCGGCTTTATTTATTCAGGTTTTAATTATTTTTCTGCTGTACGAGTTGTAGTTGACAAAGAAATATGCAAAGGCGAAAAATGCAATGTATGCTGGAAAGTTTGCCCCATGGATATAAAGCTTTATGAAAGAGGGGCGACTTCCCATTGTATTGGATGTCTTGAGTGTGTGGATCGTTGCCCATTCAAAGCTGCTCAATTGGTACGTCCTGGTTTCTTAAATTTCCTATTTTCAAGAAAACATTATCTTATTGCACCCAAAAAATAATTTAATCATTACAAAAAGAGCCTGAATCTTGATTCAGGCTCTTTTTTTTTTATTCTATTTTAATGCAGTATTAAATGAGGGAATTATAATAATTCATATGGAAATGTTTATCTGGCTTATGAAATTCGGAAAATGAAATTTTCCGAAGTGAGAGTACGATTTGCTCCATCTCCTAGTGGATTGCTTCATATAGGAAGTGCCCGGATTGCTTTGATAAATTATTTGTTTGCTAAAAACAAAAAAGGAAAAATGATTCTTCGCATTGAAGATACTGATATATTGAGATCTACTAAAGAACATAGCGAAAAGATGCTCGAAACACTATCTTGGCTGGGAATATCTTGGGATGAAGGTCCTTATTATCAATCTCATCGAATGCCATTTTACCTTTCTTTACGAGACAAGTTAATCAAAGAAAACCAGGCATACCGATGTTTTTGCCAGCAAGAACAGCTTCAATACAAAAGAGAACAAATGATACAAAAGGGAGCAGATATTATATATGATGGAACATGCAGAAAACTTTCCAATAAGGAGATTCAACAGAACCTTGAGCAAGGAAAACCCTATATTATAAGACTAAAGGTAAAAGATACTGCTTATGCTTTTTTGGATATGATCAAAGGAAATGTCCATTTTAATGGACCAACAATTGGTGATTTTGTACTTTTTCGAAGTGATGGCTCTCCCACCTATCAATTTGCAGTGGTTGCTGATGATGCTGAAATGGAAATTTCACATGTCATTCGAGGGGAAGATCACTTACCTAACACTCCGAAACAAATTGCTTTATATCATGCCTTAGGTTTTCCGGTTCCTTTTTTTGCCCACGTTCCCCTGATTTTAGGATCAGACAAAACCAAACTCAGCAAACGTCATGGAGAAACCTCCATCGAAGAATTTAGAGAAAAAGGTATCTGTGCTAAAGCTATTTTAAGCTATCTTTATCATATTGGTTATTCTATAAAAACAGAAAACGCACTAATAAGCAAAGAAGAAATGATTGACAATTTCAATGTTGCCTTGATCGCAAAGTCATCTTCTGTTTTTGACTATTCCAAGCTAAAATGGTTTAATTCTCAATGGATTAAAAATATGGAGACAAAACAGTTGATGACCATTTTGGAACCATTGTTAAACTCTTTACCCCTGGATAATTCATTGGTTGAAAGAATTATCACCTTAAGCAAACATCAAGCAGGAGATTTAAATGAGTTCCGCGTAATTCTAAAACCTTTTATTTGTTATGAGCTTAACGAGGATATACCTTCCCGGTATGAGACTTTATTTAATCCATTGTTGATAAAAGCGATCAAGCTGTTTTTTCATAAGGTTTTTCAAATGGAACATTGGGATAAAGAAGAAATGGAAACTATATTTAGTGAAATGTTGATTGATGAAAAGATAAAGAAAAAAGATCTAATCCAGCTCATTCGATATGCAGTTACAGGAAAATGGATTTCACCACCTTTATTTGAAACTATGGATATTATTGGTCGCAATGAACTAAATCGTCGGTATACTATATTTATGAGGAAGTATCATGAAAAAAAATAAGTTAAAAATGACTTTGATTATAGTAGCTTCTTTTCTATTAGTGTTTTTTCTTGCTTTAGGTATTTTTTTGGTGTATCTTCGCAACTCCATAGTCATTTCGTTGCCCGAAATTAAAGATATTGCAGAAAACCCACCCGTTTCCTCTCAGATTTTTGATAGGCATGGAGAGTTTATTGCTAGCGTTGAGTTGGATGAATACCGAATTGCAACTCCTCTGAGTGCTATACCAATGCATGTCCGCTATGCGGTTGTTGCTTCCGAAGATGAACGTTTTTTTAAGCACCGGGGATATGATTTAATTGGGATTTTACGAGCTTTTCGAAATAACCTTTTTTACAAAGATAGAATCGAAGGTGGGAGCACCATATCCCAACAATTAGCCCGGGGTTTGTTTCTAACCCCCGAAAGAACCTATGACCGCAAAATAAGAGAAATTTTGTTAGCTATCAATCTTGAACAAAAATACACCAAAGACGAAATACTGGAATACTATCTTAATTATGTTTATTTTGGTCCCAGCCCAGCAGGAAGATCTTATGGCGTAGAAGCTGCAGCCCGAAATTTCTTTGGAAAAACGGTCTCTGAGCTTACTATTTCAGAAGCAGCGCTTATTACTGGAACTCTTGATGCCCCATCACTCCATTCTCCCTGGGTTGACCGCGATGCAGCAATCAATAGGCGTGATTTGGTGCTAGCAAAAATGCTTAGGAATCGTTTTATCACAGAAAAGGAATATAACGAAGCTTTAAATGAGAGTCTTATAATCAAAACCCTGGATAGTAGTGAATTATTTGAATCAAAATATTATTTTGTAGATTACATTAAGTTCCTTGTTTTAGACCTTTTTCCTGAAGAAGCATTATTGAAACAGGGATTGAAGATATACACCACCCTCGATTTATCCATTCAGGAAATGGCATACGACGCTTTAAATGAAACATTTGACAAAGCTGAAAAAAACAATTATTTTAGAACAGATTACAAGGACAAATTTGGCGTTACCCAGCCCCAAGGACAAATTGTTGCAATAATTCCATCTACTGGAGAAATATTAGCCATGGTGGGTGGAAGAAATTTTAGCAAAACACAATTTAACCGAAGCATTGCCAAGCGTCAACCTGGTTCATTGTTTAAAATTTTCGATTATACTGCAGCGATTGATATGGGTGTAGTGGGAACTTCTTCTATTATTGAAAGTGAAGAAATGTCCATGCCTGACCAGGAAGGAACATGGATTCCCGAAGAATGGATTGGAGAAAACCAATTTTTTGGAAAACTCACCGTAAGAGACGCCTTAGTTAAATCTTCCAATATTTGTGCTATTAAGGTAGCTCATCGTACTGGTTGGGAAAGGGTCGCCTATTATGCTGAAAAAATGGGGATCCGAAGAAGTGTTTTGCCAGTTCCTTCTATGGCCATTGGAAGCCTGGAAGTTAGCCCCCTCGAAATGGCCACAGCATTTGGAGTATTGGCCAACGAAGGCATAAGGGTCGATCCTATGGCTATAAAAAAAATTACAACTAAAGACGATAAATTACTATTTGAGTTTATTCCCCAACCAATAAGCGTTTTGAGAAAAGATACAGCCATTTTAATGAACGATTTGTTTAAAAGTGTTTTTTTGAACGTTAATGGTCAGCTACCTTTTGACGCAGCAGGCAAAACACGGACATCAGAAGATTTCCTGTCAGGATGGTTTGTGGGTTATACTCCCGATATTGTAGCATGTTCCTGGGTAGGGAGAGATTCCAGTGAGGATAAGGTTCCTCATGCCAGGCTATGGGGATCATCTTTTGCAGCTCCCATGGTTAAGGACTTTTTTATTAAGCTTGCTCCGCTTTTAGCTAAAAATCCTTTTAATAAAAAAACAGAAGACACAGAATCAGCTTTTATTTGTATGGTGAGTGGGTTAAGAGCAAGTGATGATTGCCCGGAACATTTAAGAGTAGTCAGTACATATTTAAAAGGTTTTGCTCCAAAAACTTATTGTTCTGTGCACGGGAAAGAATTTATTTATCGTCGCATTTGTACTGATTCTGGAGATTTAGCAACGGAATACTGTCCCCATACTGAAGAAAAAGGGTTTCTCAGTGGAACTGAGCCTAAAACTCCATGCAAATTACACGGAACCCCCCTGACTATAATTCTTCCAGATGATAGAGCAAAGGTGCGTACAGTATATCTAATTGAGTTTTTGGTAAAACATCCCTATGCCAACAAAATAGAAGTATATATCAACAATCAACGATTAGCTGTTTTGAGCAATGGCAAATACCAATATGAATGGCTTCCTGAAGAAAAAGGAACCTATCAGGTATTAGCAGTTTTACGGCATGACGAAGAATTTATCACTATGGTTTCGACTTCTATCGATGTATCGGATTAAATCTCCTCTGGGATTGCCAAGAAAAAAAAATCCATATCGCATAATAGTCAACCTTTTATTTGTATTTATTGTGGGCCCTCTCTTTCTTTTTTCTTTATTTTTTTTGCAAGCATGGCTTTTTTTTGCTCAAGATTTACCTGAAACAAAAGCTTTGGTTATTGCTGGTGAAGAATCTTCTGAAATACTTGATCGTGATGGCAATCTTTTAAAAATCCTTTATTTAACTGAACGTCGCATATATGTACCCCTGTCCGATATTTCTCCTTATGCTCTTGATGCTACAGTTTCATCTGAAGATGAGCGTTTTTTTCAACACCATGGAGTGGATTTGAAAGCAGTTGTTCGGGCATTAATTACCAATCTTCTCACTATAGATTACACTGAAGGTGGAAGCACCATTACTCAACAGCTAGCAAGAAATGTTTTTTTAAGCAAAGACAAAACTTTGACTAGAAAGATACGTGAGATTATTTTATCTTTTCGAATTGAACAAAGATTTACAAAATCAGAAATTTTAGAATTATATCTAAACCAGGCTTATTTTGGCGAAGGCTGTTATGGAATTGAAACTGCATCCAGAAAATATTTTGGGAAAAATGCCAAAGACCTTTCTTTGGAAGAGGCATCTTTGTTGATTTCTGTTTTGCCAGCTCCTTCTGCTTTGTCCATATTTACTTCTTTAGATAAAATCAAACCTCACCAGCGAAATGTTTTGCAAAAGATGGTGGAGAATCATTATATTTCTCAGAAAGAAGCCAATGAAGCATATCATCAAGAAGTGAATATCATCAGCATTTCTGGTTTTTCTGACAACGAAACCCTATTGCCTGATAATCTAGACTATTTTGTTGATTACGTAAAAGAGGAAGTAGTTAAAAAAATGTCTGCCCAAGAGCTATACAAAGGAGGATTGCGGATTCATACCACACTCCATCCCTCTATTCAGCGTTTATGTAATCAAAAATTTCAGGAAGTGCTACAGGAAGCTGAAAAAAATCAACAAATACCCTCCCAAGCTTTGGATACTTTAGGCGTTATTCAGCCTCAGGGTGCAGTAGTAGCAGTTTCTCCTGCAAATGGACAAATTTTGGCTATGATTGGCGGAAGAAGTTATGAAAATACCAAATTTAATCGATGCTTGGCTGAACGTCAGTCAGGTTCAAGTTTTAAGGTTTTTCCTTATGTCGCTGCGATTGATCAGGGATTGTTAGGTCCGGACACTATTCTTTCAAGCGAAGCTATAAATATTGATGGATGGAAGCCCCGTGAATGGACATCGGGCTTTTTTGGATCCATGAGTGTTCGAAGGGCTATTGCAATATCATCTAACATTGTTGCTGTAAAAGTAGCTCTTAGGGCAGGCCTTGATAATGTTGCCAAATATGCTGAAAAGATGGGCCTGAAAACACCAATGCTTGCTGTTCCTTCCATGGCATTGGGAAGCCTAGAAGTCAGGCCTTTGGATATGGCCATGGCATATTCCGTACTATCCAATGGAGGAAAGCATCACGAACCTCAAGCGATTTTGTGGATTGAAAAAAGAAAAACAGGGCAAAAATTGTTTGAAGCTAACACGGATAAATCCCAACAAGTTGTCTCACCTCAAGCAGCATTTCTCATGACAGACTTGCTGAAGGAGCCTTTCACTCCATCTGGAACTGCCTCTGCTCTTCGCATTCCCGGTGTTTCCATGGCAGGAAAAACAGGTACTACTGAAAATTTTCGCGATGGGTGGTTTGTTGGCTATACACCCTCTATTTCCCTTTCAGTTTATGTTGGTTCTGACAGTAAAGATATAGATTTATCTGCAGTGCAAAACTATGGTTCTGTTTTTGCCGGTCAGATCTTTAAAAAGATAGTCCAAACTCTTTATCAGCAAAAATACTTTATTGATGAAGATTGGAAAGTTCCCCAAGGTTTGGTAAGAATTCGAATATGCAGAGAAACAAACTTAAAAGCCAACTCTAGTTGTCCGGTCATAATTGACACAAGGATTGAAAGCTCGTTATTAGGGCTATGTCCGAAAAAACATCCTTTGCCTGAAGAAAAGGAAGAAAAAAAGGAAGATTCATCGCAAGAGAATAAAGATGGACTATCGGATCAACCTAATCCACAAGATCCCAAAGATTCCAGCGGAGATCAAAAACCTTTGCCTCCAACAAACACTCCTCCCGATCAATCTTCTCCCAATGTGCCCGATAGATCTCTTTATGAACCACCAAAAGTTGATACTGGAGATTTCAGCATATCTTTTGGTACAGCTTATCTAAGGGTGGGATCTCCTACAGAAATCAATTTTCAGATATTTGATCCGCAGGGTCGAAGCGTTGAATTATATTTAGCAGGGCAGTTAGTAGCTATTTTAACAGATTATCCGTATAGGTACTATTATCTGCCTGATACTTCAGGAATTATTTTGCTTCAAGCTGTGCTACGGGATTCATCCCATCAGATTATTGGAAACAAAATTTTGAATTTTTACGTGTTCCCATGAAAAATTACCCACCTCTCTTTGTCACTTTTGAAGGAATCGATGGGTCCGGAAAGACTACTTTGTCGGAGAGTTTGAATGAACTTTTATTGCATCAGGGCATTTCAGTGCAGCTGACTTCGGAACCAACAACCATGAGCATTGGTGTTTTGATACGAAAATTATTAAAATCAAACAATAACAATAAACTCGATTCTTTTACAGAATTATTACTCTTTTCAGCGGATCGAAGCATGCATGTATCCAAAATCCAACAATGGCTGCATCAAAAAAAATGGGTATTATGCGATCGATATGTAGATTCAACTATTGCTTATCAGGGAGAGGATGCAAAATTATTAGAAACGGTTTATACTATAAGCAATGTTTTGTGGGATAGGTTAAAACCGGATATGACTATATTGCTGGATATTGATCCAGAGAGTTCCCTGCAAAGAATTAATGGCAGGGAAAAAGATTATTTTGAGCATTTGGATTTTTTAACGAAAGTAAGAAAAAGATATCTGGATATTGCCAAAAAAGAACCTAATCGAGTGTACTTGTTGGATGGCAATAAAAATCCTTCAGAATTAACTCAAAAAGCTATTGATGCTATTGAGTTGTGTTGGCTTTCAAAGCTTAAAGCCATGCAAGCAAAGGAGGTTGAATCGTGAAACTTATCGTTGCAATAGTTCAACAGGAAGATTTGCGAGAACTTTTAGACCATTTGCTTTCCAAGGGTCACAAGATTACCAAACTGAAAAGTATTGGAGGATTCCTGGAGGTTTCCAATATTGTTTTATTGATGGCGGTTGAAGAAGAAAAAATGGAAGATGTTTTAGGCATAATCCATGAACACGCTCATAGTCGGGAACGATATGTTGAAACCCTGCCCTTTAATTTGATTGAAGGCATTTCAGGTTTTAGCCTTCCAGTTAAAGTTACAGTTGGAGGAGCGCAAGTTTTTATTATTGATATTGAAAGGTATATCAAGTATTAGAAAAAAATGAGTTTGGCAGATATTCAAGTTACTCAAAAAAAAGTGATGCAGATTTTACATTATTGGCTTAAATATCAAAAAGTTCCTCATACTCTTTTGTTTTACGGTGCTGCAGGAAGTGGAAAGAGTTTTTTTTCTCATCATTTTGCTCAAGATTTTTTATGCCAGTCTCCCCAGGAAGGTTTTGCTTGTCAGTCTTGCCTTTCTTGCAAGACCTGGAAGGCCGGAACCCATCCCGATTATCATTGTTTTTCGGTTGATCCTGGACAAACCCTGGGTATTGATATTGCTAGGAAAATTCAGGAAATTGCATGCTGGAAACCCGTCTATTCCAATAAGAACTGTATCGTCATCGATGATATTGATCAAATGACTTCTGAAGCATTCAATTCAATGCTGAAAACGCTTGAAGAACCTAACCCTTCTTCTCAGTTTGTTATGACAAGCTCAAAGATTGACCATTTGCCAAGCACCATTCTCTCAAGAGCTATTCGCATACCTTTTCATCGGTTAAATAGTGATCAGCTTATTCCAGTGCTGGATTTGACCACACATGACCCTGATTGGAAAGATATTGTTCTGTTGCTATCGCATGGAAATCTAAATAAAGCAATTTTTATGTTGGCAGATGAACAAAAAACTATTATTACTCAGTGGATTGAGCAATTGCTCTTGCTTTTTTCTGAATCCGTTAGTTCTTTCCCTGTTTTTCCTAAAAATCAGCCTGAATTATATTTGGATATATGGAAAACTATTCTTCGTGAATGGTACAAAATGAAACTTACTTCTTCTCAAAACAGTATACTATGGAGAGAAGAAATGATGGCCAAATTTTTAAAAATTAAATGTAGTGCACGGCAACTGTTGAATATCCAGGAAAAGCTTATTATGCTTGAAGCAGATTTGAATAAAACTCGAATTAATGCAAAAAGCAATGCTGATTTTTGGATGATTTCTTCCAGGCAGTGCTTGCAGTAGTATATAAGTGATTTTACGGAGGAATGCATGCTAAGGCGTATTTTTTGTCTTGTTTTAACTTTTTTTGTTTTATTTACTTTTAACCGGGTTTATGCTCAATCAGAAACTGATTTACGAATAGATCCAACTTTTTTTAATGAGATAGTTGATAGCAATCAATGGGTTTCTGTGATTATAGAATTCAAAGATGAGCCTGGAATAGAGTATTGGTCAAAAAGCCAGCAGAATGTTTCTGCTTTGCATTCTACGCAACCCATTTTTTCCGTAGAATCTATCATTCATTATCAAACTGGTTTGATTGCCAAGCAAGAAGATTTTTTGCAGTGGTCTGACCGACAGGGAGCAGTTGTCATCCCCCAGAATCATATAACATTGGTTTTAAATGCTCTTAGCGCTGATATTCATTCCAGCAGCATTTCCCTTTTGTTAAAAAATCGTCAGGTTCGTTTTATCCATGACGACAGAGCAATAATGCAACCTCTGCGTCAAACAATGTCTCAAACAACAGGTTCTGATAAGGCATGGGAAGGTATTCCTGAAGCCAATATCAACCGACTCAGTGGGAAAAACAAACTAATTGGAATTATTGATACTGGTCTGGAAAGAAATCATCTTGAATTTAATCGTCCCCGCAAAGTACGCGGAGGCTATAATTTTGTCAATAATAATTCAGACTTTAGTGACCAGCAGGGACATGGTACCCATGTTGCTGGTATTGCTGCTGGACAAGGCAACAACCCAGCTCATCGAGGTATGGCTTACGAAGCAGATATTATGGTTTATAGAGTGTTTACTCCCAATGTTCAGGGTGCTCGAAATGTGGTTGCTGCTATTGATAGATCAGTAGCTGATAAATGTGATGTTATCAATCTTTCTCTTGGATATGCAGGAGGAGAAAATGCCAAAGGCACCACTGCTTATCATCGTTCCATTGCCAATGCAAATAAAGCCGGAGTGTTTGTAGTTGCTGCTGTTGGAAATGAAGGTTCCAGACGCAAAGAAATTCCCTGGACTGCTAGTTCTCCCAGTATAGTTGAAGAAGCTTTTTCCGTGGCAGCATCAAATGATCGAAAAACCGAAGCATATTTAATTTTACAGCCTGGAACTCCATCAGAAAAGCGTATTCATGCAGTTCATGGTTACCCAACTCCTCATTTTTCCAATGAACTAATCCAAAAGCCAATTGTTTTTGCTGGCTATGGAAGCGAAAAAGAACTTCAGGATCTGAATCTTTCTGGAAAGATTGCTCTTATCAAGCGAGGTCCTATTGAGAATGGGATTACTTTTAGAGATAAATTAGAAAACGCCATGAAAAAAGGAGCTGAAGGAGTAATCCTGTTTAATCACACTCCCTATGAAATAATGACTCCCCATTTGCTTCGGGAAAACGAAACAGAATCTCAGGCCAAGCATCTAGTTCCAACAGTGATGATTACCTTAGAGGACGGTCAGTATCTTCAATCTGTTATTTCAAAAGAGTATAAAGCAAGTATTACTTATGATGTACAAATTGCTATGGCAGATTTTTCTTCCATGGGACCAACGCCTGATGCAGCTTTTAAGCCTGAAATTTCTGCGCCAGGGGACAATATCCGATCTACTTATAAAACAGGCTATGCTACCATGGGTGGGACATCCATGGCTAGCCCTTCTATTGCAGGGCTGGTAACGCTAATTAAGGAAGCTCATCCAAAATGGACCCATGAACAAATCAAATCTTCTCTTATGAATACTGCTGACATTATGATTAATAAAGACAATCTTCTCCCTATTAGCTTTCTTCTTCAAGGAGCTGGATCAGCTCGAGTTGATAAAGCTTTGACTACTCCAGCTTTTGTAGAGCCTCGAGCAATTATTTATCCCAGCGCTCAAAATACCATAGAACAAACCTTTACTATCCAAAATGCTTTGGATAAGAAACAATCATTAAGGCTCGATGCTGAAATCTTTCTCCTTGAAGGAGAAGAGAACCCAATTGAAATAACATTGCCTGAAGAAAATCTTTCCATGGAAGCTTTGAAGGACACATCTTTTATTTGTAAGTTTCATATCAATTCTGATTCTATGAAACGCAATCGGTATGAAGGCATTATTCATATCGGATCAGAATTGCATGTACCCTTTATTATTTATCGGGACTCTCTTGCTAATGTTGAGGAACCTATATCCAATATCCGACTTTCAACAACCCAGATAGATTTTTCAACGGATGCGAATATCACTCACAATCCCATAAAAATTTATTTTTCTATCAATGCTGGAACTATCTTCTCCCTGAATCAGGGAGGAAGTCAGGTCACTATCGGTAGAAATCACGCTGATGTGATGGTTTCCATTATGGATGATGAAGGTGAAATTTGGGCAAACATTGCTCGGTTGAACAATGTTGTTGCAGGCGAGTACGCTATAGAATGGAGCGGGAAAAATAGCTTGAATCAATATTTCCTTCCCCGAGGCAACTATTTTGTTAATGTAAGTATGGATAAAAATGAAAACATTAATAACCAATGGGTAAAAAAACCTTATTCTACCCAAAAACAGGCATTTCAGGTTATTGCTTCAGTTGCCCCCGATCCTATCACAGCAATTTTTTCCAGCTTAAAAACTTTCAAAGAGTTTCAAGAATTCTCGCTGGACTTAAACTTGGGCGCTTTGCATCTACAAAGTAGTATTGGCAATAATCCGATCAATTCTATTTCTTTTGAAATTAACTATGATCCCTCTCGAGTTATGTTTCGACGATATCTGATGGAAGGATTCTTAAAACAAATCGAATCTGAAATTGATTATGAAGTTGACGCTGATGACTATGAAGGCATTATTCGGGTACAATTTCATTTTGATGAAATGGATTCAGTGCTATTTAAAAATGAAAAAAGTCTTAGTTTTGTCTTCCGAACCATAGGTACCGGTAGAGTCAGATTTATAGGTAAAAGCTTCAGGATTCAGTTGAGCAACAATGAAGTTATAAGAGTTAAGCCATATATGCCCTCCATCCGTATCACCAATCGGGATTTTCTCCATGCTGATCTCAACAATGATCTTATTGTTGATCGTTTGGATTTTGCCATTTTTACCCAGGCATTTGGAAGTATTTTTGGCGATCCTACTTATAACGCTGATTGTGATTTTAATCAGGATATGGCAATTGATATGATTGACTTTGTAATTTTAAGTAAAGAAATGGGCAAATATATTTAAATATCAGCAGGTGAGGTTAATATAATGGAGTTGCATATTCTTAAAATTGACAATCCTCAAGGATTCAATCTTATACTTGGGCAGGCTCATTTTATTAAAACGGTAGAAGATCTACATGAAACCTTAGTGCAAACTTCAAACGTCATTCAGTTTGGCATTGCTTTTTGCGAAGCTTCAGGACCTTGTCTAATACGTTCATCGGGAAATAACGATCAACTTAAAGAGCTTGCCGAAAGAAATGCAGCATTAATGGCAGCTGGTCATTCTTTTATCATCTTTTTAGACCAAGCCTTTCCAATCCAGGTGTTACAAGCTGTTAAAAATGTCAATGAAGTATGCCAAATATATTGCGCAACTGCCAATCCGGTAGAAGTTGTATTGGCAAAAACCGAACAAGGATCAGGTATTTTAGGTGTTATTGATGGGTTTTCTCCCAAAGGCTTGGAATCTGAACGGGATGTCTCCAATAGGAAAAAATTCCTTCGAGATATTGGGTACAAACTCTAATTTGAACTACAGGCAGGAGGCCACTATATGAGATCAAAGCTTATCATTATTCTTTGCATGCTACTTTCCGTTTTTTCTTTTTCAGCATTTAAAAGCGAAATCGCAAAAACCGAAAAAATCAATCCCAGTTTTTTAAATGAAATCCTTGATTCTGATGAGCAGGTTCCTGTGATTATAGAGCTTCGTGATTGGCCAGTAAGTGTTTTTTACAGCCATTTTAAAACAAGATATCAAAAAGACCCGACTGAGATAAATTATATGATTGCAGATCAATATGCTATGCAGTATCGTAATACTTTAAAAGAAAAACAAAAAAAAGTCCTTGACGAGTTGCAAAAAAAGTTTGAGTTGGAGTCTCAATTTGAATATACCGAAGTGTTAAATGGGTTTTCATGCCATATCAACGGAAAAGATATTTCTGCAATTCTTGAACTAAGAAATATATGGCGAGTTAGCGATGCTCGTTTGGAGCTTGAGCTTTTTCGTAAAAATGCCTCCGTATCCACTGGAGTTTATGAAGTTTGGCAGGGAAAAACCGGTAACAAGCTTTCAGGAAAAGGAGTTACCATTGGAATTATTGATTCAGGCATAGATGCTACACACCCTGAGTTTAAAGACAAAATTAAGGGGGGAGAAGATTTTTCAGGTGAAGGAAATTATCAAATAGATGCTAATTTCCATGGTACTCATGTAGCAGGAATTGCAGCAGGACTTGGGCAAAACAATGACTCAAAGGGGATGGCTTTTAATGCAGATTTGATGGTATACAAAGTTTCCTCATCAACCCGTCCCGGGATTTCAATGGAATATATCTTTAAGGCCATTGATCAATCTGTTAAAGATAAGTGTAAAGTAATTAATCTATCTCTGGGACATATAGGAGGGGGAGAAAACTCAAAAGGTGACACTGCCATATATCGAGCAGTAAAAAATGCTAACAAAGCAGGAGTATTTGTAGTAGCGGCCATAGGCAATTCAGGATCACGCAGTAAAAATATCCCCTGGGTTGCTGGTTCGCCAGCCATTATTGAAGATGCTTTTTCGGTAGCTGCATCCAATGATCGCCAAAGCTCCCGACTGGAAATTTCATCCTTCACCTCCATGGGTATTAGCCCTGATGCAGTTTTTAAGCCTGAAATATCAGCACCGGGAGTTGATATTCATTCACCTATCCCCAGGAAATTTGGATCATACTACGCTTTGAGCGGAACATCCATGGCTTCACCTGTGATTGCTGGAATTGTTGCTCTGATGAAAGAAGCTCAACCATCTTGGTCCCATGATCAAATAAAATCTTCGTTAATGAATAATGCTGAATTAATTATTAATCCCCTTAATAAGTTTCCTGTTAGTTTTACTTTACAGGGAGCTGGACAAGCAAGAATTGATCGAGCATTAAAGACCCAAGCTTTTATAGAGCCCCGAGCTTTGGTTATTGAAAATTGGTTACAGGGATACTCTGGAGAAATTGAAGTCATCAGCAATCAAGCTAATCTGTCCATGCCAATTAGTTTAGAATTGTTTATTGAAAACCATGAGAAGCTTCCATTTACCATAGAAATTGAGCCAAAAAACCTGGAATTGCGACAAGGCGAAAAAGCTAAAGTAAAAATTCAGATCCAACCTCTTCAAAACCCTTTTGACGGTGTTCAACGAGCTCGTTACGAAGGTTTGATCCGCCTTGGGGCTATGCATGTACCAATTATGGCTTATATGGAAACTGTAGTTAAGGAAAACAACTCAGCTATCCAGCAAGCAGTGTCGGATATTCAGGTATCTTCTGCTCGAATGAATCTTGCTTCATCTCAACCAATGAATATGATGCAGGTTGTCTTCTCTCTTAATACAGGACAGGAACAAACTTTTGAAGATCAGACCACTAATTCTAATTATGGAAGTGCAAAAGTTTTTTTAAGTGATCCTCACGGAATGGAATGGAGTAGAAAACCTGTTTTTGAGCTTAACAATGCCGTAGCTGGTTATTATAGCTTTTTGTGGGATGGGATTCTTGAAGGTGAAGAAGCAATTCCAAGCGGCAATTTCTGTTTCAAGGTAGTAGCAAATTCCAAAACTGAAGATGAAGCAAGATCACCCATTTTTAACATTCATAATGAAGAATATGTTCCCGTAGCTGAACCAACGATTTCATGCACTCGAATGACTGTTTCAGGAGAATATGCCACCCTTGACGTATTCTGGGATTTATTCCAATCCCCGGTAAACCAGATGGAAAT
>CAZMFK010000012.1:0-14547 GCA_964565545.1 uncultured Caldisericota bacterium
TTTTTAGGAGAAGCATCGAATTAATTTCGAGTAGATTTTAGGTGAAGCAATTCGAATAGTTTTGATTTATTGCTTACTGTGATAAAATGATAGTATGGAATTAATTGGTAAAACATTAAAAGAAAAGCGAATCGAAAAAGGGTTAACTATTGAAGATGTTTCAGATGCTATTAAGATTCGCAGAAAATACCTTGAAGCTATAGAAAGTGGAAATTATAGCGAAATTCCCGATAAAGTTTATACGAAAAGTTTTTTAAAGATTTATGCAGAGTTTTTAGAACTGGATCGCGTTTATGTTTTAAAGCGGTATCTTGATGAAATTTCTCAAGAGGAATCAGTTCAAATTCCCAGCAAGACCCTGGGATCTGCAAACGAAGGAAATTACCTTTACAATAAAGAAAAAACCGGTTTTAGGTTTTTGTCTTTTCTGTCGGTGGTGTTGGTTATAGTTTTGATTGTTTGGGCTGCATGGGCATTGACCCATCGGCACAGAAGCAACAATGCCTTGTTGGATATGCCTCCAAACACCCAGGAATCTGCGGATTTCTCCCAGACAGTTCCAGAAGTCAGTTCAAATGTTGATTTGCCTCAATCTAACGATACAGAGACCAACTCTGCTGGTCTTCCCATTTCTTTGGATGAGATTGAAGTTCCCCATCAGGAAGAACAACATTTTTTTGACAGCTTGCAAGTTGAGCTTAAAACTTCTGCAAATGTCTGGATAAGTCATACTACCGACAATTTAAAAAGAGAATCATTTACTATGCCTGCTCATGACACCCGCATCTTTGAAGCTGATCAGCGTATCCGCTTCCAAATAGGCAATGCTGGTGGATTGAATATATCTATCAATCGTTTTTCTCTTGGAATGATTGGTAAATCAGGTGAGGTGATGGATCTTGAGGTAATTCTTTCACCAGGTCAATCTATACAGGTGAATGTGATTAAGGATGGAAAAATCATCGAAACAAAAACCTATACACCCTAAGCTACAATTTTCGTTTAAAAACGCTTTAGTTTATAATTTAGGGTGCCCAAAAAATTTAGTTGATAGTGAACGATTATGTTCTCTTTTAACTATTAAAGGCATTAAAATTCATAAAACTTTTGATTCGGTGATTGATTCCATTTGGGTAAACAGCTGTTGTTTTATTCAAAGCGCAAGAGAAGAAACCATTACAACCATAAAACAATATGCATCTTGTGCTAATGCCAAAGTAATTGTTTTTGGATGCTATGCCAATCGTTATCCTCATGAGTTGCGTAATTTATTTCCTGAAATGATAATTATTGATGAAAAAGATCCCATTGCTTATTTATCTACCATTTGGGACGGGTCACCAACAGATCCCATTCAAAGGAACCTTTCCAACCCATTTTCTGCTTACTTGAAAATAGCTGATGGATGCGATCGTGCTTGTTCCTTTTGTATTATACCATCGATCAAAGGTCCATATTTTAGTATTCCTATCCATCACTTGCTCCAAGAAGTTAAAACCCTCTGCCATCAATACCCGATCAAAGAATTGAATATCATCGCTCAGGATACTTCTCGCTATGGCAATGACATAAAACCCACATCTTTGAACTTGATTGATTTAGTGTCCCAAATTTCAGATAATTATGATATTCCATGGATTCGAGTTATGTATCTTTTTCCATCACTTGAATTTGATTTCATTGACCAACTTTTATCCATCCCACGAGTTGTTCCTTATTTGGATATGCCCATGCAACATGTTTCTCCAAAAATTTTATCTTTGATGAATCGCCCAAATAATTTTGAGCAAACTGTTCAGACATTGCAAAAGCTTAGAAAAAAACATCCAGATCTTGCCCTTCGCTCTACTTTTATTGTTGGCTTTCCTGGTGAAACTCATAACGATTTTGAAAGATTATGCGAATTTTTAAATGATTTTCGTTTTGAAAGATGTGGTTTTTTTGCATATTCAGATGAAAATGATGCTCCTTCGTATCATTTGCCTGATAAAGTGCCCTCTGATATTGCTCAAGAAAGATTGCATAAAGCATATCAAATTCAGCACGATATCCAAAAGGTGAATAATAAAAAATTCATTGGTTGTCAAATCCCAGTGCTCATAGAGCGATGGAATGGAATAAAAAAAGAATTAATAGGTAGAACAGTATGGGATGCTCCAGAAATCGACCAGGAAGTTGTGATAACCAACCTAAGCCCTCGATTCTCTCAAAAAAAAGGTGATATTTTACCCGTAACGATTATCAATTCTGATGCTTGTGTCATGGAGGGATCTCTGTCATGAATATGCCTCAGGAAATTGCTAACAAGCTTCAAATCCACCAATGGTCACTCAGCATTGCAGAGTCTTGCACTGGCGGTTTGGTTTCATCCACTTTGACTGCAATCCCAGGTGCATCCTCCTGGTTCAATGAAGGAATAGTTGTTTATACGCCTAGAAGCAAGCAAAACCGCCTAAACATTAGCATGGAAGATATCTTAAAGCATGGGGCAGTGTCGAGTTACATTAGTAAACAATTAGCCAATCATATAAGGATTAGTTCGCCATCGGATCTCGGTATTGGAATTACCGGGAATGCAGGTCCAAACATATCGGATAAATCAAAATTAGGTGATGTTTATATCGCTATCAGCTCGCTTAATGATGAATTGTGTAACCATTATTCTTTTAAAGGAAACCGTTTGGCCATACAGGATCAAGCTGTACAGGCTACATTAAAAATGCTATTCCATTATCTATGCGAAAAGCAGGATTTCCGATGAGGCTATTTTTTTCCATTCCGCTTTCATCAAAAATTCATCAGTGCATAGAAAACATCATGCCAACAATCAAGAAATCATTTCCAGACGGTAACTGGGTTAAGTCGGTCAATCGTCATGTTACACTTCTTTTTCTTGGAGATCTTGAAAAATCAGAAATGGAATCTTTGTGCTCATTTACTCAAGATTTATTGCCCCACTATAAGCCTTTACAAATTGATTTTACACATTTGGATGCTTTTCCCCATCGTTTCAAAGTTAATACCCTTTATTATGCAGTAAAACCTCAACCTGTTCTTGAAAAATTGGGTCAAGAACTAAGAAACCTTTCATTAAAATATGGAGTTCAGGATCAACAGCGTTTTACTCCTCATATTACCCTGGCCAGGTTTCGTCCTGCGATCATATTGCCAAAACAACATTCCTGGGCCAGTTTTTCTATGAATGAAAGCCAGCTATTTGATAGATTTGAATTAGCATTGTCTATTTTAAAGCCTACTGGACCAATTTATCAGTCGGTAGCAACATTTACATTTCCAAAGGAGGAACAGCATGGATGAAAAGGATAAAGCATTAGAAGCTGCAATGATGCAAGTAACTCGAAATTACGGTAAAGGATCTATCATGAAAATGGGAGATTCCAAGCTGAAAACTGGAGAAGATGTCATTTCTAGTGGTATCTTTTCACTCGACGTTGCTTTAGGCGTGGGGGGTTATCCCAGAGGGCGTATTATTGAAATCTATGGCGCTGAAGGTTCTGGAAAAAGCACTATTGCATTGCAAGCCATCGCAGAAGTTCAAAAGAATGGCGGTAAAGCTGTTTATATCGATGCCGAACATGCACTTGATCCTAATTATGCTCAAACTCTCGGTATCAAACTGGAAGAATTGATCATATCCCAACCTGATTACGGTGAACAGGCCCTTGAAATTGCTGAAATATTAATCAGAAGTGGCGCAGTTGATATGATTGTCATTGACTCTGTGGCAGCATTGGTTCCAAAAGCTGAATTAGATGGCAATATGGGAGACCAGCAAATGGGATTGCAGGCCCGATTAATGTCTCAAGCCATGAGAAAATTAGCAGGAGTTCTTAATAAATCAGGATGTTCGGCTATTTTTATTAACCAATTAAGGGAAAAGATTGGTATTGTTTTTGGCAATCCTGAAACTACTACTGGTGGAAGAGCCCTTAAATTTTATTCTTCTGTTCGTCTTGAAATTCGAAGAGGCGATCTGATTAAAGAAGGTGAAATCAATATTGGGCAGGAAGTTCGAGTCAAAGTCGTAAAAAACAAAGTTGCTCCTCCCTATACTACCTGCACTTTTGATTTGATGTATGGAAAAGGTGTGTCTCATGTAAGTGGTGTTTTGTCATTAGCGCTTCAAAAAAATATTGTTGCAAAAAGTGGCTCATGGTATTCTTTTGACGATAATAAAATAGGTCAGGGCCAAGAAAATGCAAAAAAATTCTTACTTGAAAATCCTGAAACCTTAAATACCGTTGAACGCAAAGTCAGAGAAGCCTTTGGGCTGAGATTAGCAAGCACAGATCAAAATGGTAAGCAAAAATGACCTTCGTTCCACTTGTTTGCGAATGCTTTCTAGAAAAGCTTATTTTTCATTTGAGTTAAAAAATAAACTTCTTGATAAAGGATTCATTGAAAAAGAAATTGATATAATGATTCATCAATTGCAAGAAAGCTTGATTATTAATGATGAAAATACTTTTCAGTGGTACATCCATGATTGGCAGATCATAAAAAAGAAAGGAAAGTATTTGCTGGAAAGAGAATTAAAAAATAAAGGAGCTGAATCTGTAATCATAAAAGATATGATCGAGCGTTATTACGATGTGGATGTTGATAAAAAAACTATTAAAGAATTGATAAAAAGCAAAGTTGAGCAAAAGGTACATGAAAAAAAAGCTTACAAGCATAAAATTGCTTTATACCTGTTCCAAAGAGGTTTTGCTTACGATCAATTTCAAAAAGAATTGGAGGAACTAAAATGACATACTTATGGATAAGTATTGCTTTGGTATTAGGATTGATATTTGGTTTTTATGTTCGAAGGATTTTTGCTGAAGGCAAAATGAAACAAGCTGAAGTTGTTGCAAAAGAAATTGTCAGCAAAGCTCTGCTTGAGGCAGAGACAAAAAAGAAAGAAATTATCATCCAGGGGAAAGTTTATCGTTTGAAAGAAGAAGTATCCCGGGATAGCAAAGAAAAAGAACAATACCACAAGAAAAATGAAAATCGACTAAAACAACGAGAAATAGAAATTGAAAAAAAGAATGAGTTGGCTGAGAAACGCCAGAAAACCATATCCCAAAGAGAAATTGAGCTAGGTCATTTGAAAGATACGATTGATGCAGAAAAAAACAACGTTCGGATGGAATTGCAACGAGTTGCAAACATGTCCGAAGAACAAGCTCGAGAAGTCCTTTTAAAGCAAGCAGAAAAAGAGATATCCTATGATTTAGCTGCACGTTTTAAAAATATTGAAGAACAAATCCGTATGGATTCTGAAAAAAAGGCTCGTGAAATAATTGCTAGCGCTATCCAAAGAGTAGCTGTTGACCAAACAACTGAGTCTACTATTTCAGTAGTTCCTCTTCCCAATGATGATATCAAAGGCAAAATCATCGGAAGAGAAGGAAGAAATATCCGAATTTTTGAAAGTTTGACTGGAGTTGATCTACTCATTGACGATACTCCCGAAGTTGTTACTATTTCCTCTTATGATCCTGTAAAAAGAGAAATTGGTAAAATTGCTCTTGAAAAACTTATCCTGGACGGACGAATTCATCCTGCTCGAATCGAAGAATTAGTTCAAGCAGCCACGGAGGAAGTCGATCAAGTTATTTTGGCTGAAGGTGAAAATACTATTCTTGAATTAGGCATTCGTAGTATGCATCCAGAAATATTGAAATTAGTAGGAAAGTTAAAATATCGATCGAGTTATTCTCAAAATGTTCTTGCCCATTCAAAAGAAGTTGCATTAATTGCTGGAGCCATTGCAGCTGAAATTCATGAAGATGTAGAAAAATCCAAACGTGCTGGTTTGCTCCATGACATAGGAAAAGCAATTGATCGTGAAGTAGAAGGGTCCCATGCAAAACTTGGAGCTGAAATTCTAACAAAATATAATGAAGCCCCTGAAGTAGTGAATGCAGCAGAAGCCCATCATGGTGATGTTCCCTATAATTCTGTCATATCTTCCATTGTTCAGGCAGCTGATGCTGTTTCTGCTTCACGGCCAGGAGCTCGTAAAGAAGACATCCAGGCTTATGTTAAAAGGATTCAGTCGTTGGAAAAAATTTGTAATGAATTTACTGGAGTTGACAAATCTTATGCTGTGCAAGCTGGCAGAGAGCTAAGAATAATTGTTAAGCCTACTGAAATCGATGATATTATGCTTTCTAAACTATCTTACGATATTGTCAGAAAAATTGAAAATGACGTTGAATATCCTGGACAGATAAAAGTATTGGTTATTCGTGAAACACGAGCAATTGCTTATGCCAAATGATACTATCCGCATTCTCTTTCTTGGTGATATTGTAGGAAAGCCTGGCAGAAAAGCTGCAATTTCTTTTGTTCAAATGCAAAGGCAAAATTATGATGTCATTTTAGCTAATGGTGAAAATGCTTCAGGAGGAAAAGGAATCACTCCTGATAATGCACAAGAACTTTTTGACGCTGGAATCGATGGGTTAACATCAGGCAATCACATATGGCATAAAAAGGATACCTTACAATTTCTTGATGCAAGCAACCAATTGATCCGACCCATTAATTATCCACCAGGTACACCAGGTCAAGGTTATATGATGATTGACTTGCCTTATAGCCGAAGATTAGCTGTAATAAATCTCCAGGGAAGGGTATTCATGGATCCTGTAGATTGTCCCTTTCGCTCAATTGAGGGAATTTTGCCAGAAATAAAAAACCAAACATCGCTTGTTTTTGTTGACTTTCATGCTGAAGCTTCTTCTGAAAAACGAGCGATGGGATTTTTTCTTGATGGAAAAGTTAGTGCTCTTGTTGGAACGCATACTCATGTTCAAACTAACGATTATCAAATCCTGCCTGAAGGCACTGCATATATATCTGATGTTGGCATGACAGGTCCTCATCATTCCGTTATTGGAGTCGATAGCGAAACAATAGTGAACCGTTACTTAAGCAGTATTCCTCAACGGTTTGATGTATCAAAATCATCTATCCAACGAATAGATTTTGTTGAAATAGTTATAAGTACTTTATCGGGAAGAGCAGAAAGCATAAAAGGAAGTCACGAATTCATTCATGGATGAGGTTCGTTTTTTCATAAAAACGATTGGATGCCAAATGAATAGCTATGATTCTGATGTATATTCCGAATACTTGCTTTCCAGGGGACTCATAGAAGTAAATACTGAAGATGAGGCAGATCTTATACTAATTAATACCTGTGCTGTGCGTCAAAAGTCGGTGGACAAATCTAAAAACCTGCTAAAACAGCTTGCCTATAAAAAGCTAAAGAAAAATATTGCAGTTTGTTTATTAGGTTGTGCTACAGATCTGCCTGATTATACTGACTTAAAAAATAATCAGTGTATAGATTTTATGTCGGGTCCTTTAAATTCGATGGTTGTTAAATCCGAATTTGAAAAGTTTATCGATAACTTTTTGGCAGAAATATCATTTTATCGCAAGGACAAACTACTCCATTCGAACTATTCAAAAATTTCAGCATATTTGCCTGTTATTCATGGATGCAACACTTTTTGTAGTTATTGTATTGTGCCCCTGGTTCGTGGTAGAGAAGTCAGTGTTCCCATGGACGATATTGTTTCCGAAATTATTCATGGCACTGAAAAAGGTATCTGCGAATGGACTCTTTTAGGGCAAAATGTGAATCATTATGGAAAAGACTTAGGGCATGAAGAAGGTCAATTTCCTGAGCTATTGGATGCTGTTGCTTCGTTGTCCAAAGTTGTTCGGTTGGATTTTTTAACTTCTCATCCACGAGATTTCAATACTCGCATATTGGAAATTATGCTAAAACATGAAAAAATTTATCGACATTTTCATCTACCTCTTCAAAGCGGTGATGACGAAATTTTGGAAAGGATGAGAAGAGGTTACAGCACAACTCAATACAAAAATCTAATTCAACAAATACGAGATTGTTTTCCTTTGGCATCGCTGACTACAGATATTATTGTTGGCTTTCCAGGCGAGACCGAGAAACAATACCTTAATACATTGAAAATGATTGAACAAATTGGATTTGATACTGTATATGCTGCTGTATATTCTCATCGTCCAGGAACCCTGGCATCCACTTACATTGAAAAAGTTTATCCAGAGCAAAATAAAGAAAGATTAAGGCATTTATTGGACGTGCAACGAAATATATCAAAAAAAAGGATCAATCGTTTTCTGAATAATTATAATCAAGTTTTTATTACAAAAGATCTACAAAATTCATATTATGAAGCAAAAACACTAGAAGAAAAAACCATTATTCTTTTTTCTTCCAAACAATTGAAACTAGGTGATATCGTTAAAGTCTGGATTAAAGATATTCAAAAAGGTCAACTCATGGGAGAAATCTTTCAGCCATGAGTTGGAATAATTTTTATGAATTGGACAAGCTTGTTTCTAACGAGATTAAAGAACACATTAATCACATCCAGACCATTTATAAAAAAAATTTTAACAAACTGCTGAAATCCTTCCAGCAATGCCGAGCAGCTTCACATCATCTACATCCATCCTATGGATATGGTCTGGAGGATAGTGGCACCCAAACGGTAGAATGTATTTATTCATGCTATTTTAATGCTGAAGCTTCCATCGTTCGTCCTCAACTTATTTCAGGAACTCAAGCCTTATACCTTGTATTACGTAGCTTGCTTGATCCTGGGGATACTTTTTTAAGCATATGCGGAAGTCCCTATGAAACATTGCAAGCTTGCATTGGCATTCAGGAAAAAGCAGTCGGTTATACCCTTCAAAAACAAGGAATCAATTTCAGACAACTCGATATTCTTCCAAACGAAGAAGATTCATTTAAACAAATCATGCCTGATGATAAAGTTAAAATGATCTGGATTCAAAAATCTTGTGGTTACAGCCAGCGCAAAAGCATTTCTAACTATGATATTCAACGATGGGTTCCTCGCCTAAGAATCCTTTTTCCTAATGCTATAGTCATG
Source organism: uncultured Caldisericota bacterium (assembly GCA_964565545.1). Lineage (GTDB taxonomy): Bacteria > Caldisericota > Caldisericia > UBA6126 > UBA6126 > T3SED10-260. Next base: position 8,970 of record CAZMFK010000012.1, read on the forward strand.
GTGGACAACTGTTATGGAGAGTTTGTGGAAGAAATTGAGCCCATTGAGGCAGGGGCAGATATTTGTGCAGGATCATTGCTCAAAAATCCGGGAGGCGGAATTGCAAAAACTGGAGCATATATTTGTGGTAAAAAGAATCTAATTGAAAGATGTTCTGATTTTTTGATTGCTCCAGGCATGGGATTTGAAACTCTTCCAAACCTGGGCATGACAGCACCATTTCTGCAGGGCCTTTTTATTGCCCCTCTTGTTGTACGTGAAGCTTTATGGGGAAAGCAATATATGGCTTGCTTTATGGATAAACTGGGATTTAAGGTAACTCCTCAGTATTTTGAACCTCATTATGACTTAGTGCTTAAGATTTCCATGGAAAATCAACTAAAATGGCAAGCCTTTGCAAATGCAGTTCAAGCTGTTTCTCCGCTCGATTCTTTTGTTCGTCCTGAGCCTTTTCATCAAAAGGGATACTCATCAAAAATCATCATGGCAGGAGGTACATTTACTTCTGGCTCATCCATCGAGTTTTCGGTTGATGGCATCGCTGCTCCACCTTATGATATCTATTACCAAGCAGGAATGGTGGGCGAACAGTCACGAGTTTTAGCTGAAAAACTATATCAAGATCTTATATAATACTTTAGTCATATTACTCATTATTTTTTTCAAAAGTAAATATGATACGTGGTGCTTGGATGGAAAATGGTCGTTGGTCATAATCACCCCATGCTTTTATAAGTTTCAATCCCTTTTTTTCAAAGATGTTGATTAGTTCGTGTCCGGAATAAAGGCGTAAATCTCGAATATATGAAGAAACTTGTCCCTGATTATTAATCCAAATTCGACGAGTTTTCTGACGTGAAGTTTTAGCAAAAAATGTGTGTCGTTCCAATAGGAATCCCTGATTTTTGTGTCGCCATTTTTCATGAATGAAATTTTTTAGAATATAATCCCGATTTTCAATATCGATAAGAACTCGTCCCTGTTTTTTTAATGATTGACTGATTTTATCAACTAGTTCAATGTTTTCTTCTTCCGAAAAATATCCGAAAGATGTAAACATCATGAATACTCCATCAAATTGATTGATGAAGTTTAACTCACGAGCATCTCCGCAAACAACATGTAAGTTTTCGTATTTCGATGTTTTATGCTGTAAGGTTTGTAAATAATCAGGCACTAAATCAAAGGCAGTTACTTCGATTCCTTTTTCTACCAGGGCCAGTGAGTGACGACCCAAACCACAGCATAAATCAAGGACATGATTACCGATTGAAAGTTGCATGGTTTTGACAATCATTTCTACTTGTTGAATAGTCATTTCTTCGGGGATTTGATCTAAAATCCATATGCGGTAATCATCGTTGAAATAATCGTGAAACCATTTTTTTTCATTCTGTATCATCGAAAAAAATCCTCAGGAGGGCAGTTTTCATCTAACAAATTGCTGGAACGCATTTCTTGATAAAAAAGAGAATCGTATCTGCGAGATTTAAATGCCAACGGTATGGGAACGGCATATCCTAGCAACATTGCTTCAGCTTTATTTTCGAGCGAGCAGAGTATTTGTTTAAGTTTTTGTTTATTTTGAACTCCTTCGAGCGATGAATCCAAATCTTTGTCTGCATTTAAATGAAAAATTACTCTTGAGCCCAATTGGGATAATACTTCATTATCAATTTGAGAGGGAATTTGATCCACGATCAGCAAAGTGACATTAAATTTCCTAAGCTCTCGAGCGATTTCACCAAATATCGTAGCATGAGAAACTTCCGGCGAAAGAAAATAATGGGCTTCTTCAATGACAATCAACAATCTCTTATAGTTTTTATTTTCTTCTGAAGCTCTTCGATAATCCGAATAAATGCGGCGGGTTAGGATAGAAGAAATCAAGAGATAGGATAATCGTTGATGGTGTCGGGTGTTAAATTGAATAATTACTGTCAAACCATTTTTTAAGCATTGTAATATTTCATTGGCACAGCTTTGATCATGATCCTCGGATAAAAAACCAAGATCTCGAAATACGCTTAAATGACGAATCAGGGCTTTTAAGGATTCGGGGTGCACTCCCCATTCAGAAGATAGATCTTCATTGAGATCGTTACCAGAACAATTGAGAAGAATTTTTATCCAGTCTTTTCCTAGCTTTCGACGAAGGGTTTGCGCAGTCTCAAAAGAATGCTCGGACAGATGGAGCTCCTCAGATATTAAACGAATATCTTCAGGAGTAATGTCTCTGTACGAAATGCGGATGGTTTTTTCCCGTACATAGTCACCTTTTTCTACTTTATAAATTACGGTTTGATGGGGAAAAAGAGATCCGAGACCTTCGACAGCGCTAGCATTTTCAGAAAATCCTGTCATTCCATATTCTTCATGAAAATCAAAGATTAAGGCGGAACAAAGTTTTGATTTTATTAAACCTGATAGCAATATTCGAGTGAAAAATGTTTTTCCGCTGCCAGTAGAACCAAAAATTCCTGTGCTTCTTTCGATTGTTTTACTTAAGGGAATGCCTGCTTGGTAATTCATGGTCAAAATTGTACCAATTTCAAAACGCGTGAGCTGGTCACTTTCGTTGCCTAAAAAAACAGCATCCATGTCCAGCTGGGTAACTTCCATCATAGGATCAAAATGTGCTGGAATAGACTTAACGCTGTGTATTGCTCTTTGGTTGCGATCAATAGTTATCAAAGGAAAAAATTCTACTTCAGAATGAACTAAAACGCCTTGAATAGACTCTGCAATTAATAAATCATTTGAAGGGGGGTCAATAAATACGTCCGGATTGCTTACATAAAGTCGTAGGTCTGAAATCATACCAATAAAATCATAAATTTTGCCTTGGATTTTTACAAATTGACCAATACGAAGTTCTTCAATGCTTTGATTTGGTTTTAAAGAAACAGACAATCCTTCTTTAAAGGAGCCTGATTTAACTCTGCCAAGCATAGTTTATTGATGACATACTGAAGTATAGGTAGCAACCAATACGAGCTCAGGATGTAATGTCATGGCATGGTCAAAAAGAATTTCAACAGCGTTAAACACTTTCTCCTTTTCACCTTTGATCAAAGTACTCATAGTTGTTACGGTATAAGAAATCGGGATACCATTTAAAGCTTCAATGCAGTTATTTATGATTTCTTTGTATTGAGCAGTACCTAAAGGATAGGCAGAAATTTGACACTGTATCATTGCAATGCCTCCTATGAAATATTAATTAATGTTTTTGTTACCGTCGTTATAAGAAGCAAATTTTGGTGAAGATGGATTTTTTAACCATTCGATAATTTGAGCCATGCCTTCTTCAGGAAGTAATATGCCTCTACTTTGAATAGCATAAACTGGATTTTGCCTCATTGCATCTTTGAAAATTGGATCTGAAAAAAGCATGTATGCTAATAGCTTCCAATTTTCCAATTCAATTGATTTCATCAGCATAACACCTTCAGATCGAAGATTTGGGGCTAAATGGGGGAGCTTGAGAAGTTTTGTTGCCCACTCCAATGCTGAACGAAAATTCTTTTGACTAAGAAATACGAATGCTTTTCTTAAAAAATAGACGGGACTTTCATGGCTTAGCTGTATCAAATCATCAAGAGTATTTAGGCATTGATCAATTTCCCGACGATGGAAAAAAACTTGTTCTTTTATTTCAAGCATCTCTTTTCGGAATTCAAGGTCAGCAGCTTTTTCGCTTTCAAGCCATTCAATGTATTTCAAGCATTCATCATATTGTTCTGACATAAAAAGGATTTTCAGCTTGGATCTCATGAGTCTGGATTGATCTGAGTATTGGCGCAAACCATCTTCAATTGCGTTGATAGCTTCGTCAAATTGTCTTTTTCTTGACAATGCCAGAGCTAAGCGTTCATAAATCTCTGGATGCTGTAGCTGAAGAATTGCTTTTTTAAGAACGGCGATAGCTGTATCAAAATCGCTTTGAGCTTCATAAAAGGTAGCTAAATTAATCCAGGTGTTTGGATTTTTGTTTTCCAAATCCAAGGATCTAGACAGGTATTCAATAGCTTCTTTCTTTTTATTTAGACGAATGGACACAACTCCCAAATTATTCAGTAAAGGAGGAGTAGGGTGGGAATGAACTGCATCCAGCAATATGCGGTAGGCATCTTCAAATCGCTGCAAAGCCATATAAGTACTAGACAATTGCAATAGATAATCTGCATCATGATCGATAGAAGGAAGTTCATAGAGGATTTCGAGCGATTGAATGGGTTTGTTTTTAAACAAATATAGTCTTGAGAGAGAGAGGACGATCTCTTTATTATTGGCATCGAGGACTTTGGCTTTTTCATAATCCAGGATAGCTTCTTCCAGCTGACCCTGTTTTTCTTTTCTCTTTGCCTCCTGAAGATATTGTTCCAGATTCATTCAGCACCTTCCTATCATTTTCCGATACAAAACTTCTGAAAGATTTGACGGTAAAGTTCTTCTTTATGATTATATCCCAATTGTTCTTCCAGCAACAGATAAATTTGTTTGATTTCTTTTGCGCTTATATCAAGATAGGCATCAGGATCATCCCATGCTTCCAACTCATCAATTAATTGAAGAATTTGAAGAAGGCTTTTGTGCCACCGCTCATTTACCCAATATTCCAAATCATTCAGAGAGCTTAATGGCAGGCTCTGGATCAATTCCTTTTTTAAATCATCCATTCCACGACCAGTTTTGGCTGAAATATACGAGACTGGAATACTCAGTGGAAGGCGTAAAGTATCTTCAAGCAAGTTTGATTCGGTTAGATCCACTTTGTTGATGATTATCCATAGTTTATTGGGATATTGCGCAATCAAGCTTTCAATGTAAGGCATATTCATACTTTCTTTATCTTCCATGTCGATAACTAAAAGAACCAAGGTGCTTTTTTGAATTATTCTTTCGGTTTGTTCCATGCACAACAAATCAACCGGATTTGGATTCGAAACCCAACCCGCTGTATCATACAGCGAAATAGGATAACCCTCCCATAAGACAAATTCATGAATATAATCATGAGTTGTTGAAGCCCAGGGTGAAATCAGGGATCGATTTTTTTCTGCCAGTGCATTGAAAATGGAAGATTTGCCAACATTAGTTTTGCCTACGATTGCAATATGGAATCCATCACTGAGAGGTTTTGCAAGATGATATTGTTCGATTAGATACTTAGCTTTAGATTTCCATTCTGGAAGAAGGTCTTTAAGGGATTTTTGCTCACTAATCTGATCAGGAAAGGATAGCTTCAGCCCAAACGACATAATCATTTATGCTTTCTTTTAGTTCATTCAAATAATGGCTTAGGTGGCCTGATACATTTTTAGCACTTAGTTCAAGCTCCTTTTCTGTTTTGGCACAAGCCATCTGTTGTATAAATTCTGCTTGAATCAAATCCATTTTTCCATTTTCTATAGCTCTTCGAGTAAATTCTCCAGGTTCTGCAATACGACAGCCAAGCTTGATAAGAAGTGACAAAATGGTGTTTGGAGCAAGGTATCCACCATGACAATAAATTTCCACCATATCTTCACCGCTGTAGCTCTTTGGAGCTTTCATGAAACAGCACAAGACCTCA
>CAZMFK010000012.1:14557-15610 GCA_964565545.1 uncultured Caldisericota bacterium
AATCTGGATGGTGTATCCAACTATGATGCATTTTCCATGGAATTATATCTTGAGCTTGAATTCGAATTAGTTTTTGAACCACAGGAAAAGATAATTCTCCGGATAAGCGCAATATAGCTATCGCGCCAGTACCAACAGGTGTCGCTATAGCTGCTATGGTATCTTTGGCCATAAGCTGATATTATTTCTTGGGATCGATGTCAATCACAATTCTTCGTTGTGGGCCTTCCCCAATGGAATAGGTAGTTACTTGAGGTTGCTCTTTTAAAGTGAGGTGTATTATTCGTCGCGCGAAAGGACTCATTGGAGATAGTTCAACTGTTTTGCCGGTACGCCTAACTTTAAGGGCATTACTGATAGCTATGTTTTTCAAGATATTAATTTGTTTTCGCTTATAATCCCCAATATCAATCATAAATTGGGGTAGAGGGTGGACTTTTTTACTGAGCATGGCTTTAACAAGATGTTGAATAGCTGACAAACCCTCTCCCTGTTTGCCGATATATGCTGCTGGTTCGTCTAGATTAACTTCCACCAATAAACCTGCAGGCTCATTAAAAAAGCTAATCTCAGGTCGTTCGTCAAGCTGTGAAAAAATGAATAGCAGTAATTTGCTTATCTCATCCTTCACTTTTTGGTTGATGTTATTATTTTTTTCCAAGGGATTCACGCTCCTATGGTTATTTACTTTTTGGCACGATAGTGATATTTGCGCCAGTTTTGGATTTATTGTTTTTATTGAATATATATTGCTGTACCCAAGAAAACACTCCGAAGGCTGTCCAAAAAATTGACAAAGCTGCAGGAAAACGCATCATGATGATAAAAAATATAACAGGCATCATGTAGGTCATGGTTTTTGCCTGAGGATCTTTAGCCTGGCCCGAGGACAAGCTCTGGAAAAAAGTGGAAACGCCAGCAAGAATTGGAAATATATAATACGGATCGGGTTGGCCCAGGCTCTGAACCCAGAGAAAACTGCTTTGGAAAAGAGGTGTATATCCCTGCAATGCACCATAAAGCAAGTACAAAACAACAAATTGTGGCAAAAGG
>CAZMFK010000013.1:0-12160 GCA_964565545.1 uncultured Caldisericota bacterium
CAGCAAGATCCTGGCGTTCAAATAGCTGGCGGACTGGAAGTAGTTCGCAATTGTAATATCCAGACTCACTAAGGTATTTGCTCAGGATGGTTTTGGCGAGGGTGGTTTTGCCCACTTGTCTGGCCCCATAAAGAATCAGAATCTTGTTTCGAAACAACCACTGCTCCATCAGGCTCATTAGATCACGTTTTAATATTTTCATATATTCATCACCGAAGATTATTATAACATTTTATGCACATAAGTGTAAAATTTTAGCAAAATATTTACAGAGAAAATAAATCTATGCGCTGTAAATCATTCGGTGGCGGGTTCAGGCTTGGTGGAAGCGAGTCGTCTGTTTTCCTTGCCAAAGGTGTTAGAAGGCAGAGATTAGGTAAGATGGGAAAAAAGAAAAGGGGGGGGGCACTATGCCCCCCCCTTTTTTTTATGATGGCTAAGAGTCGCGATGCTTTTCGCTAAGCACCTGCGTAAGTGAGCGGATGGATGTACTGAGGTGTTCCATTTTGGCTTCCATTCGTATCAGTAGATAGATGGTCGTCACCATGGGAAACCCAAAGTTTCCAATCGCTGTGAGTAATTCTTCCATGGATGTTCATGCCCTTTCCTTTTTCTTTTCGGGATAAACTTCGCAAATGTACTGCATAACTTCTTCGCAAAGGGTATCGCTCAGTTCTTTTCGGCATTTCCTTGAAGCATCGTTGAGCAGGTCTTTCCATTCGAGATAGCTGAGTCCATTGATTCTGGCGCGAATTTTGCCTTCGTCCAGAGATTCTTCAAATAAGTCGCTGTTTTGATATATGAAAGCATCCAGATTCATTCCTCATACCCTTTCTTAACTAATCGATAAGATCTGTATAGGTTCGCTCCACAACGCCACCATCAGCGATAGACACAAAATCTCCACCGGTGCTGGTAAAAATGTTCTTATCCACGATCAAGTCCATAACGGTCTCAAGCTCCAGAGCCGTCAAGCCATCTTTTGGATAACGCAGTTGGAAGGATGAATTCTTTCCACTTGCATTGGTAAAAACCATTCGCACATGATTCTGATAAGTATCAGCCATGATTTAACTCTCCTTTCAATTTAAGCTATTCAGTCATTTCAGCGCGTCTTACCAGGATGCTGGATTCCAGCGGGTAAGCGAGCAAAGAGGAAACTGCCTGCGCGACAGCATAAACGTCTGCATCAACCGCTGTGGGCTTGATGTTGCTGAGTCTTACACTCAGTGTAGAGTCATTCGGCCCCTGAAGATACAGGGTGGCATAGCCAGTTTGATTGATTATGGTCATATCTGACCTCCTTTCATCCAATAAAGAGACATTCTTCGTTCATCCTTGGCACGATTTTTTTTCGAAGCTTGACTAAAGCCTCATTTTTAAGGTTTCGCACTCTTCGTCGGGAAACATATAAGCGTTCGCCCAAGCTTTCCTCGGTGTGATCCAGAGTGTATAGGGCATATATCACCAAACGTTCTTTGGCGGAAAGCTCTTGCATAGCGCATTGCAGGTCCAGTTTTAGTATTATAGATTGCAATCTTCCAACCTCACTTCCAGGGATCGTCTTCGGGAGCGTTCTTTCAAAAATTTGCCAACAGCATGATCCATAGATCGGTAGCAATAAGCCTCCATACACAAAATGGTCGTTTTTTGCTCCCATAGGCGGTGCACCGTTTCCCAAAAGATAGGTTCTATCTCGGGATATTCCCGTTCTGAGATTCCCTTTCGACGGCATACTCTTTCAAAAACAACCCAGGCACTTGCTACCAAAGTTTCACATTCCATTACAATAAAACCTCCTTTAAAACATAATATTGTATAAAACGTATATTATATACAAAAGAATTTAAAATACAAGTACCTATTAAAGGTTTTATTGAATCCTATATAATAGAGTCTATGATGAATAAAAAATGGCACGATCAAAACCAAATAATTTCCTGGATAGACCAACTTTCTGGAGTACTTCTTGGAAAATCGCTTCCAATTAAGCTTATAATCTCATGTTTTTTGGCAGGAGGGCATGTACTTCTGGAAGATGTACCCGGGACTGGCAAGACACTTTTGTCCAAAGCTATGGCGCGTTCCCTGGGATTGAGCTTTAGTCGGATCCAATTCACTCCTGACCTTTTACCTACTGATATCACCGGTCTTACCCTTTATGACCGTAGTCAGCAAAATTTCCAGTTTCGCCCGGGTCCTTTATTTTCGGATATCATCCTGGCAGATGAAGTCAACCGTGCCACACCCCGCACTCAGTCCGCCATGCTCGAAGCTATGGCAGAGCGGCAGGTAACGGTGGATGGCACCACTTACCCCCTGTCTGCGCATTTTTTTGTGATGGCTACCGAAAATCCAGTGGACTACGAAGGCACCTTTCCCCTTCCTGAAGCCCAACTCGATCGCTTCATGATCCGACTTGATATTGGTTATCCCGACGAAGCCTCCGAGCTCAATATGCTTAGCGTTTATCAGACCCAATCTCCTCTCGATACTATCCAGTCTCATTTTGAAGGTCCCATGCTCCAGGAAATGGTCCAAAGCATTAATCAAGTCCTGGTGAGTCCTTCAGTTAAAACCTATCTACTCCAACTTGTCCGGTCTACCCGAAGCCACCCCCATATTATTCTTGGAGTGAGTCCGAGAGGCTCGCTTGCTCTTCAACGCCTCTGTATGGCATGGGCCTATATCCATGATCGGGATTATGTATTGCCCGATGACGTCAAAGCGCTGGCAGTCCCTGTGCTGTCCCATCGCCTGATGCTTTCCACCGAAGCTCGTATCAAGCGCTTAAGTTCAGCCGACCTTATCCGGGAGCTGCTTGATGAGCTGCCGGTTGTTTCTTCGTGAAAAGCGAGACAAAAGGGCTCCAGCTCTTCACCGTATGGAGCTTTTTTTTACTGATAGTTGCTTTTTCCGAATATACTCTCCTCTTTGCGTTGATAGTAGTCTTTTTCTGGTTTCAGTTTTGGGCCGATAAAACTGGACTCCGCTTGTTGCAAATTTGCAGGCAGTTCACCCCTCATCGCTTATTCGAAAATGAAAATTTCACCCTCCGCATCCACTGGAAAAGTTCCTTTTTTCGACCAATTTCATTGCTACTGGAGCCATGTGAAGTCAAAGCAGGTCTGGAGCTTCGAGAATGGAAACTCACTATTGCTCCTCACGAAGAGGGATCCCATTCCTTTCGGGGAGCTTTTTTTTCCTATGGCACCGTCAGTCCGGGCCCTATCCGCCTCTTGATCCGCCATCCCCTGGGCTTGTACCGGGTTCGACGATGGGTCGATCCCAAAGAAAAAATCATCGTTTTTCCTAGGCTACCTGAGCTGGCCTTTCAGCGGGAAGCCCTCAAAGTGCCTTTGCCCGGTCGCAAGACCAGCACCCGCCTGCTGGAGGATACCAGCGACATGCTCAAAGTAAGGCCCTATGAACGCGAGCCCTGGAATCGCATCCATTGGAAAATATCCGCCAAGCTCGATCAATGGATGGTCAAAGAGTTTGTTTATTCAGCTTCCGGCGTGGTGCATATTCTCCTGGATCTCAACCAGCCAGCTTCCATCTATGCTCGGGAAGTATGGTCCATGTACCGGCGTCAGTTTGAGTCCTATGCCATTCGTGCCTGCGCCCGTTTTCTTTTCCACTTTCAATCCCGCCGTATACCGTTATCCTTGACCATTACGGGAGATCAAACTCAACACATCCCTTTGGGCCTACGCGATGCCGTCGAAGATCTCGAAGTTCTGCTCCAGCAAACAGGTAGCTCTGAAGCCCATGAAACCGTACTGGACTATTTCACTGCCCTCCATGTCCCCCTGCGTCCCTCCGACACCGTGCTCCTACTGGGCATGCATCTGGACCTGGACCAACTACCCGGGCTCATATCCCTGCGTCAACGCTGTGCCAAGATCATGGCCCTGCTCTTTCCTTATGGCTACAGGGAAGAAAACGTCCAGCCCGGAGTGGATCGCCTTTCTGCTCACCCCCAGGCCAAAGAGCTTTTAAAACTCGCCAACGATCTTGCTCTGCACCATATTCACCTGCGTTTTTTGTCTCCTCAGCAGACCCTTCAGGAAGCTTGCCATGCTTTTTCCTAACCGTCACACCTGGCTCCCCCTGCTGATTTACCTATCCATGATGGATCCCTCCCAATGGATCCACTGGACGGGTTTTGGGCTCTTAATCCTTCTGATGCAGTACCGCGACGAGTGGAATCTTTGGGTTTTACCCGCTATCCTGCTGATCCTGCTTCCTGCGCTCTATCTGTCGCTCATTTCTTTGCCTCTTTTTCTTGCTGTGGCATGTTCTTATCCTTTGGTGATCAAACGGGGATGGATAAAAGAAAGTAAAGTGATGGGATTGGCTTCTCTCTGGCTTGCTTTGCTGGCTTTTTTTGCAGGTCCTCTCGCTATCATGGCTGTTGCTTTTGCTTTGTTGATCTGGCTTCCCTGCCGCTATTCCCTGGCAGGCATATTAGTTTTGTTTTTCCTGTGGTTGCTTCCTCTGGGAAAAACTCCCTGGGCTCAGTGGCTTGGCCAGGTCAGCACTCCAGAAAATATCCCCCCCTCTCTGACTCCCCTGCCTCCCCCTGCAGAGTCTTCAACTTCTCCTGTCTCAACGATTACCCCTGGGTGGCTTGCCAGTTTTTTGCCCTGGCTTGAAAAATTCTCCGAAATCCTCCTTTTTGTGTTTTTTGCCCTGGCTTTTGCACTGGTGCTTCGTTTGCTATGGCTGATGCGCAAGCAGGCCCGGGTTTTGAAAAAGGGTTTTTTACTTCTCCTACTGCTCTTACTCATGGCATCTCTGAGCATCCCTGCCCTGCGGTGGCTGGGATCTCGCTTGAGTCAGAGGGAGTATGCTTCCACTATGCCTGCTGATATCGAAGCCCCCTTGCCTCCATCCATCACAATGCCTGAGCCAGCAGATTCCCCAGCGCCCCTCCCTCAGGAGCCTCTCCCGCCACTTCCTCAGCCCTGGCCTTATCGGGATTTTTTTACCCTCACTGCTTATATCGTCTTTCTAGCTGGGCTTTGCCTGGGGCTATACTATTTTTTGCGAATGGCCTGGCAGATTCCTGCCTTATCCGCATCCAAAGGAGAAGCCCGGAGCACTTCCAAATCGTCAAAAGATACAGACTCACCTCTTCGCTATGATTTTCCCTGGCATGGACGGGATTTGATACTCCATGGCTATGAGTTGCTTCGCTCCCGCTATTTAAGGGCAAAGTCTTCCCTGACACCCCTGGAGCTTTGCGAACAGGTTCAGGGCAAATCCTTTCAGCGCCTGAGCGATGCCTATATCCAGCTTCGTTATGCCCGAAGCCCCATTCTACCTGATGAACAAAGCATCCTTGCCTGGATCAATGAATGCCTGAACGAAAAGTAGTTTAAGCTACTTGTTTTTTATCTTCCTTTCCCATATACTTCCATCATAATCCTGTCATTTGGTTAAAGCTTAAGGAGGTATTCATGCTTCGTCGTATTAGCACGCTTTTATGTATTTTGTTTCTACTTTCTGCCCTGGCTCCCAGGGGTATTCGTGCTCTTGCCTTTGACGACCGCACTTATCCTTCTCAGGATCCAGATGTCCTGATGCGTTCCTACTTTACTGAAAACAATGGCCAGTGGCATCCTTCCATCCGCTTCACCGCCTACACGGAGCATGGCTCTATCGCTATTACTGATCAGGGTATTATTCAATACGAATTCGAGAAGACTGCGATCCCTGCCTTGCCCGATTTCTCCGATTTTGCCTCTTTTTCCTCCTTCCCCGATCTGCCAGCACAAAGCTATGGACGCATGCATTTTACCCCCTTTCCATTGGGAGTTACAGGTAAATTTCAAGCCGAAGGTCTTTTGCCTCATTTTCATCATTATTTTGTGGGAAATGACTCTTCAAAATGGGCAAATAATTGTCGCAATTACTCTCAAATTCGGCTCTTGGGAGGCCCCGATGGCAACGATTTGGTCTTGAGCTTTGCCTCTGGAGCTTTAAGATGCCATAATGAGTCTGGATTATCGCTATTATCCGACGATGAAGCTACTCGAGCCCCCTATACGGTGGCCTGGGCAGGATATGTAGGTGGTTCCATTGATGATATGATAGCCCCCAAAAACAACTTACTGCTGGATGAGCAACAGCACTTGATCATGACAGGGATTACTGCCAGCCCTGATTTTATGCTTGTAGATCCCGAAGGTATCAACGAAAGTTTTGTTGGCCTGATGATGGGCTTCATTCTCAAACTCAGCCCCAATGGGGATCAAATAGACTACATCACTTTTATAGGTGGATCCGAAATCACTATGCCCTCAGGCATCAAGTTTACCTCGGATGGCCATCTGTTTTTATTCGGAACTACTACCAGTTCAGATTTTCCCATCCAGGATCCTTTGGAAAATATGGACAGTATCCCTGGATTGATGTCAATGTTTATGACCGTGCTTCAACCCGATGGAAGCGAAATCCTCCGTTCAAGCTATTATGGCGGTATGCTGATGGATATGATCATGGCTATGACAATGGGTTCCAACGGCAAGGCCTATCTTTCAGGTATGCATATGGGAGGGGGCTTTCCTGTTGATAGTTATCTGCACGAGCCTGAAGATAAAGAAAATATCGAAACAATGAGCTTTTTGCTTGTATTCGATCCCGATGAGTTTGTTATGGAAAAATCCATCTTTCTAAGCGAATATATGTGTATAGCGATATCCCTGGATCTCAATTCCTCCGGAGAGCTAGCCATGGCAGGCATGACGGATACTGACACGATGGAGCTGATCCAGCCCCTACCCGAAGGAAAAGTTTTTCAGGGCTATTCTGAGGGCTTCATATGGATATGGGACCCCTCCATGGAAAAGTTGTCCTTTTCAAGTTACCTGGGTGGATCCAATAACGATCTTATCTCCAATGTGCTCTGGAATGGCCCCGATCAACTGATGATAGCTGGCTCATCCTATAGTCTCGATTTTCCCGGTCTTCCCCAAATCGATACTCCTGCTTTTGACGATGAAGATGAAGAAGAAGATGAATACCTTTTTTCTTTTGTTTTGAATATCAACTGGAAAACTCCCCAAATTGAAAAAAGCTTCTTTATATATGAATCCCGTCAAACCTTTCTTTTCGAAATGCAACGACAGTTGGATGGATCGCTCATTTTGGCAGGATACACAGATGACATGCAGCTGCCTAATTGTTACCCTCTCACGGAAGCCAATGAGGAAAATGACCTGGTGTGGGCTTTTATGGCAGTGCTTGACCCGGATTTGACTCAAATCCAGTATTCCACTATTTATGTGGGCGAATATGCCTGGGACGAGATCACCAATCTTGCCCTCGGAGAAGATGGCAGTATCTATATGGCAGGATTTACCTTTAGTTCTGATTTATACGTCAATACTTCTCTGGAAATCATGCAGGAACTCGCTGGAGAAAGTGGGATATATCTTCTCAAGCTGATACCGGCGATACAAGACGAAAATCCTCCCCTGATCGTGCTGGATATCCCCGATAGCCCCAGCTATACCGCAGTGCCTGAATTCCAACTGAACGGGCAGATTACCGACGAAGAATCTTCCATTGCCCGAGCAACGATCAACGGCGATCTCCTTCGACTCGAGCCCGATGGAAGCTTTATCCATACGCTGACCCTTGCCGAGGGATCCAACCTCTTCTTGCTCGAGGCCTGGGACAGCTACCAGAATAAAGCTGAAGTATCCTTTGAGCTTGTTTATGATCCTGGAAAGCCGGTCATCGAGCTGATCAAGCCCAATGCTGGCATGGTGTTAGTGAAATCTACCGTTATCGTGCGCTTTATCGTGGAAAACAAACTCAGCCCGATTGATCGCGTCACTGTTTCGGTCAATGGAGAGCTTCAACACGAAATCCAGGGCAGTCAGGAGGAGATCTCGGGAAATCAACAAAGCGTTGAACTGCAGTTGCAAAAAGAGCTCAACACCATCCTCATCACCGCTTCCAACCAGGCAGGCACTTCCACTGAGCTAACATTTACCTACTGGCTGGGCGTGCATCGCAAGGTATCTCTGCAAATTGGCTCCAATAAAGCCCAAATCACGATCGATGACGAAGTGAAGGAAATGACCCTCGATGCTCCCCCCATCATTATCAATAATCGGACCATGGTGCCCGTGCGCTTCATTGCTGAAGCCTTTGGGGCCAAGGTTTCCTGGGATGCCTCTGAGCAGGCCATCATGATTGAGTTTGAAGATAAGCTTTTGACGCTGTGGATTGGCAGGGATTATGCCATCATGGTGTATGACGAAGCAGGGCAACGGGTCAATAAAATATTGCAACTGGACTCCCCGCCCATCATCGTGGGCAACCGCACCATGGTACCCGTGCGCTTCATCACCGAAGCTCTGGGGGCTTATGAAGTACAGTACGAAGCTGTAACGCGCAGTATATATATCTATATTATTACCCTGCGCTAAAAGGAGCCCTGCGCTAAAAGCGTTTACCAGATTTTTCCATAGCAATTCAGGAGGTACGCATGCTTCGTCGATTCAGTGCTATCTTGTGCTTAAGCTCGCTGGTATTCATGAACTCAGTTCTGCATTTACCTGTTATCGCCCAGCCCGTCAATTCGACGATGCGCATGAGCCCCCATGCCAGCGCCATCCAGGGCTACTTCACGGAAAACAAGGGCCAATGGGATCCTGCCATCCGCTTTGTAGCTCGAACGCCCCAGGGGCAAATTGCGGTTACCGATCAGGGGATCATTCATCAGGAATTCAGCTCCTCCCTCCCTTCAAAGCCCCTGTCCTCCCAGGCATTTCTCAAGCCTGATTTCGACAGGATCCTTCCCTCCCCCTTCCGATTTCGACAGGAATTCACCCCTTTTCCAGAGGGTTTTGCTCCGTTGTTCGATGCTCAGGGCGAACTCCCCCACGTCCATCATTATTTTCTGGGAAATGACCCTTACCGCTGGACGACCCATTGCCGCAACTTTGCTTCACTTCGCCTGCTTGATCCCCATACCCGCGAGGAAATCCGCCTTCAGTTTTCCCCTCCTGGCAGACAGGTTCTCGACAGCGATCCTTCTTCTCTCCTTTTAAGCGAAGAAAGCAGTCACTCCCCTTATCTCATGGCTTATTCCGGTTATATCGGAGGGAGCATGAGCGAGGAATCCTTAATCAAAAACTATCTCGCCAGCGATGATTCCAACCATCTTTACCTGTCAGGCTCCACCCAAAGCAAAGATTTTATGATCGATGACCCCGGTCGAATAGTCGAAGGCTTTTCAGGCGATAGCATGGCATTCATTTTAAAAATCCGGCCTGGTGGCAACCAGTTCGATTTCATCACTTTTCTTGGAGGGTCAGGGGAAGACCTTGGCCTGGGTTTCAAGCTTAATGCCCAGGGCAATATTGTTTTGAGCGGTATTACTGATAGTCCCGATTTCCCGATCTTGCACCCTTTTGATGGCATGGAAAACCTGCCTGGCGAGCTTTCCCTTTTTTTCAGTATTCTGGCTCCCAGTGGTGACCAGCTCTTGAATTCAAGCTATTTTGGCCATTCAGGTCGCTTGTTGCCCACTTGCCTCGCCATGGATTCGCAGGGGGAATTGTATCTCCAGGGCTTAAGCATAGGCGGCGACTTTCCCTATGATACCTATCTGGTGGAACAAGCCGAGGAAGATGAAGGGTATTACGAAACTTTCCTGCTCCAGGTGGACACTCTGGATTTCAAGATGCAAAAATCCGTCTTGCTTTTGAATGATGAATTATTTGGCATATCCATGGATGTCAGTTCTTCGGGTGAACTTGCCATATCCGGTCTGACCGACAGCCATGATCTGGTCCCAGTCCGGCCTTTGCCCGGCGGTGAATCTTCAAATAAGGTTACCGATGCCTATATCATGGTATTGGAGCCCGGATTGGAAAAGATCAGCATGTGCACTTATCTGGGTGGTTCTGGGCTTGAATATGTCAGTACGGTACTCTGGGATAGCAAGCAGCAGCTGATCATTGGTGGCTCCAGCGATAGTTTGGACTTTCCAAATTATCCGGGGAGTGATCACAGCTATGAATATGTATGGGCCGATGGCATGTTTTCCTTTGTCATGAAAATCAGTTGGCCTGAGCCCGGGGTGGTGGATTCTTTCTTTTTTGGCGACGACTCAGTATATACCATGCTCATAGACATGTTCATCACCAGCGAGGGAGATATCATCGCTACTGGCCAGACCGAGGATTTCCTTTTCCCTGCCTACTTTCCCATCATTGATATAGACGAAGAAATGTTATATATGGGCGCATGCTTTATCCTTTGGCTTGACGGAGACAACCTGGAAGCCAAATATTCCACCCTGTATGGCGGTTCTCAAAGTGATATCGGGTTTGGCATAATCGAGGCAGGCGATGGCAGCATATATATTGCTGGATATACCAACAGCCCTGATCTGGATATCGCTACTCCCATTGATAGCATGAAGGAATATAAAGGTGGGGGGGATATGTTCCTCCTCAAGCTGATTCCAGCGATAGAAGACGAAAATCCTCCCCTGATCGTGCTGGATATCCCCGATAGCCCCAGCTATACCGCAGTGCCTGAATTCCAACTGAACGGGCAGATTACCGACGAAGAATCTTCCATTGCCCGAGCAACGATCAACGGCGATCTCCTTCGACTCGAGCCCGATGGAAGCTTTATCCATACGCTGACCCTTGCCGAGGGATCCAACCTCTTCTTGCTCGAGGCCTGGGACAGCTACCAGAATAAAGCTGAAGTATCCTTTGAGCTTGTTTATGATCCTGGAAAGCCGGTCATCGAGCTGATCAAGCCCAATGCTGGCATGGTGTTAGTGAAATCTACCGTTATCGTGCGCTTTATCGTGGAAAACAAACTCAGCCCGATTGATCGCGTCACTGTTTCGGTCAATGGAGAGCTTCAACACGAAATCCAGGGCAGTCAGGAGGAGATCTCGGGAAATCAACAAAGCGTTGAACTGCAGTTGCAAAAAGAGCTCAACACCATCCTCATCACCGCTTCCAACCAGGCAGGCACTTCCACTGAGCTAACATTTACCTACTGGCTGGGCGTGCATCGCAAGGTATCTCTGCAAATTGGCTCCAATAAAGCCCAAATCACGATCGATGACGAAGTGAAGGAAATGACCCTCGATGCTCCCCCCATCATTATCAATAATCGGACCATGGTGCCCGTGCGCTTCATTGCTGAAGCCTTTGGGGCCAAGGTTTCCTGGGATGCCTCTGAGCAGGCCATCATGATTGAGTTTGAAGATAAGCTTTTGACGCTGTGGATTGGCAGGGATTATGCCATCATGGTGTATGACGAAGCAGGGCAACGGGTCAATAAAATATTGCAACTGGACTCCCCGCCCATCATCGTGGGCAACCGCACCATGGTACCCGTGCGCTTCATTACCGAAGCCCTGGGGGCTTATGAGGTACAGTACGAAGCTGTAACGCGCAGTATATTTATCTATATTGTTACCCTGCGTTAAAAGGAGCCCTGCGCTAAAAGCGTTTACCAGATTTTTCTTACGCTGACTTCCTGGGTGCTGGCTTTCCATTCCACGCTGGCGCCCAGGTTTTCCGACAATATCCTGACAGGCACCATCACCCTTTGATTTCTTATTTCCACCGGGGGCGCGCCGGGTATTGCTTTGCCATTAAGCTCCATGCGATAAGGCATCAAATAAAAAACAATTCGGTCGTTTCCAAGCTCGTATATAACTTCTTTAGTTTTCCCGGTTTTTTCATCCACGGTATAGTCCACCAAAGCTCCAAACGCTTCACCAATAAAGCGAAAGGGGACAAAAGTGCGATTCGCGGAAAGATAAGGGGGGCTATCCAGCATTTCAGCTCTAAGGTTGACCCAGGCACGGGCATTTCCAATATTCATGCGGATATGTATCTCAGGAACTTTTTTCACATATTCGTACACATAAACCCATTGAAAACTCCCCCCTTGCTGTACAATATTCACTAAAAGCTGCATGCGGGAAGTTTTTCCAGAATCAAGCTCTCCCAGGATTGGCACAAGCCCCTGTTCAACGATGGTCCTGCTGGTTTCAACCCTTTCTTTGCTCTCCGGGCTAAGATTGAGCATACCCATATCTACTCCGTAGGGATCACAGCAACTAGCTTCAAAGGCTTGAAACTTCATAAAAAGGGTGGAA
>CAZMFK010000013.1:12170-15230 GCA_964565545.1 uncultured Caldisericota bacterium
GCTCTTCCAGGGCATTCCGGGTATAAGCATGCGAGGAGGCTGGTTCCATTCCCAGCGCAGAGTGGCAGATCGCTGTTCCTGCTTCATATGGATGATGGCCCGGCCTTCATTGCCTTCCAGGGATAGTTCTATAGATCCAGGGTATAAGTCTTCAATGTTTTTTACCTGCATCAAATGCCAATAACCCTCGGCTCCGCTGGCTTGAGCAGGCAAAGCGCGCCTCTGTGCTGGCCAGATCAATCCTAAAGCTACCAAACAGCAACAAATGCTAAATCCCCATATTTGTTTCATGGCTTTCCCATCCTTTCCATGGCATATAGCATTAAAACTACATCCATCAGAAGATAGTTCCTGCTTTTGCTTATTAACGGGCAAGGCGGATCGTGATGGTTTGCGTACTCGCTTCCCAGTCCACTTTAGCGCCAAAGGCCTCCGAGATAAAGCGGATAGGCACAAAAGTACGCCCTGCCACTATTTCTGCAGGTGCGTCCATACTCACCTTTTCGCCATTGATCTCTGCTTCGGGAGAGCCGATTTTCAAGTACAGTTCCGTGGCTTGGAACAATACCCAGATATCGGTCACCAGCCCTTGCTTGGGAGCGTAGTCAATCATCGCGCCAAAGCCTTCGGAGATCAGTCGCAAAGGCACCATCGTACGCCCCGGGGGTCGAATAAAGGGGACAGCATCCAGCGTAACCTCGCGCCCTTCCACCAGGGCTTTTTTATCCCCTATGCGCAGTTGGATAACCATCGTCCCAGGAAGCACTTCCACTTCAATTTCACTCGTCTTTTCGATGCCCTCCGCTCCTTCCAGGAAAAGCTTTACCTGGTATTTGCCGGGCGATAGTTTACTGGCATCTATCTCCAGCTTGATCCTTCCCGCGGCTTGACTCAGCTCCTCTGGGTCTGCCTTCAGCCAGGTTTCAGAGCTATGAATGCGCACCGGAGTGATTTTCGTGCCTGTGTTCCAGTAGAGCAGGCCAAACGAACTGCTCCGCCCCTGGACCACTCGAAGCTTTTGGGTACCACGGCTGTCCCAGTCCCAGCTCCCGGGCTCGGGTATTCCCCCTACGATAAACCGATACTCTCCGGCATGCTCTTCTTCATTGTTTACCGCCTCCCAGAGCTCTTTTTCCGTGACGATAAATACCTGACTGCTTTCCTGTGCCAGCGACACTCTAAACCTACCGCCATTATCAGGAGAAAGGTATAGGTACAGGATCTCTCCATGACTCACCCATTGCTGGTAGGTGAAATAAGTGGCTGATTCCCCCCCGATGACATCTATTCTCAGCAGTGCTCTTGGGATAAAATTCCCCCCCGCATCCTGCAGGAGGATCTTTATGCCCAGGCCTGGCGTCAGGGGGTGATTGGGACGCGAGTTGATCGCAGGAATGCGTACTTCAACCAAATTACCCCCCTCCCTTTTATTTGCAAGCATGCTGGGTCGGTAGGTCGTACCTATGGCTTCCCCGGGATCCCTGCTACCATTAAAGTTTTTATCTTCAAAAAATCCTCTTTTCTCAAAGATGGCATCGATTTTGGCCAGAGCGGAAGCATTGCCCTGGTATTTGGCTCGAAGGGCATCATAGAGTCCTTTGATATTGGTAATATTGTTGTCGCGGATCATGCAGTACAAATCCTGCCATTTGGGGAGCGAAAAGCCGTCAGGGTCCTCCCCATGGATGACTACATCAGGGCGTACTTCATCGTACCAGCCAGCATTATCCATCAGGTCCAGCATCAGCCCTGCCACAGCCAGCTCTTCCTGGGAGTTACGCATAAATATCTCATTGCCATGAGTATCCACCAGCGTGCCATCGGCACGTACTCGCAGATTTTCCCGGGCTACCGGGATTAATCGCCAGACAGGATTGCCGCTGGCGTCCGGCACTTGTTTCCAGTAGCCATACCTGCCATTGGATGCTTTAAGTCCGGAATCGGTTTTAACGGACACTGCTCCACCGCTCATCCGATAAACACTGTTGGCATAGCCAGCATAGGCATCGCAACAGCTATCCCTCATCTTGAGCTGGCGGAGGATTAGCATGCTGGTCATTTCTGCCAGGCCCTCCAAAAAGGAATCCAGAGTGGAAGCATTGCGAAAACCATCATGGTTGAGGTCGGATCCAGTTCGAGCAGGTATTCCGCACAGAGCATCGTGCAGAAAATGGCCAAACTCATGCCATTCGCGGTTCATGGGGCGATCTGTCGAATTGATGGCGCTATCTGCGGTCTCTATGTTGATCAGGCGACTGCTGGGACGGTAAAAGGTACCAGCGGTATTGCTATAAATACATACATTGACCGGCAGGTATCCGGCACGAATCATGTTGTTGCCATTGCATTTTTCACTCCGAAAGATATCAAAGCATTCCTGCATATGGCACCACGATTGCGCTACTGCCCGGGGATCCCCATTAAAATTGGAGGGAAATTTTAGATCACCCTCGATCCCTATTCTTAAATGACGCTCATAGTCAGTTTCTTTGCAGGGTTGCCTTTGTCCCGAAATGTCTCCATAGGCAAAAAAGCGCTTACTGCAGTCATGGTAGTTCATCCGGATTTCACTGCTCTCAAAGATCGCCATGATCCTGTAGCGGTGGTCGCAATCCTTGTCAATAAAGCTGAAGCTGTACTCTCCGTCCTTGTTGGTACGGGTTTCCAGGTAGTATTTAAAATCAGGCAGTCCTTCATTGGCGCTTTCATGCAAATCCGGGATATTGCCTATCAACTCTCTCAGTGTGGTATCATGACCGCACTCCGGGTCAAAACGCAGATACATTCGTAGCGTTAGGTCTTTGAGGGGGCATTCCACGTCATTGACATTTTTAAAGGTGACTTTTCCATTGATATTGCGTTTATTGGGGCAAAAGATGATCTCAAAAGACCAGGATTCGTATTCGATGCAGGGCGGGGCGGGAGCAATCCCAAAATGGGCCGTAACCCTGAATCGGACTTCTTCTTCCACCTCTTCGGGCACCATGGACACTGTCAGCAAGGCTTCCAGATCATACGATTGTTCAGGGGCCAGGGCGATGGGATTGTCAGTATCTTCAG
>CAZMFK010000014.1:0-14947 GCA_964565545.1 uncultured Caldisericota bacterium
ACATCGATCAGTATGGCACACATCGAAGCATCCATTGATCGCATTATTGCTGGACCTGAGAAAAAAAGCCGGGTAGTCAGCGATAAGGAAAAACAAATCATTGCTATTCATGAAACAGGACACGCTGCGATCATACGGAGCTATATCGATCAAGAGCCTGTTCACAAGATATCTATCATTTCTCGGGGCATGGCTCTGGGATATACCCTGCAGGTTCCTTATGAAGACAAATACCTTCGATCCCGAACCGACCTGAAACATACCATCTCAGCCCTGCTGGGAGGGCGAGCTGCAGAAGAAGTTATGCTTGGAGACGTCTCTACAGGAGCTGAAAACGATCTCATCAGAGCTACCAAAATTGCAACTGACATGGTTTGCAAATATGGCATGAGTGAAAATCTGGGTCCTCGCACCTTTGGTCGCGAACACGGTCCTGTCTTTTTAGGAAGGGATCTTGCCAAAGAAAGGGATTATAGCGAAGAGACCGGTCGGCAAATTGACTACGAGGTCTGCAAAATCGTTGATGAGTCTTATGAAGAAGCCAAGTCAATCATTAAAGACAAGAAAAATGTGATCGAATCCATTACCCGGGTGTTGATAGAAAAAGAAGTTCTTGAAGGTGATGAGCTGGAAGAATATCTCAATCAAATCCGTACGGTAAGTGATGAAGAAAAGTCCAAATGGAACTCCCACTAAAGTCCAGGATAAAGCTCTCGTGCTTTTTCAATATCCTGGGCAATTTGAGCTGATAGGGCTTCGGTGCTGTTGAATGAATAAATATCCCGCAAGCGCTGTAGAAAACGTATTCGTAGGTTGCGCTGGTAAAGCATAGGGCTTTGTCCAATTAGATGAGTCTCAATCGATGGTCGCATCCCGCTGAAAGTGGGCTGAGGACCAATATGCGTCACAGAGAGACAACTCTGCTGATCCCAGTGCGAAGTGCTGACATAAATCCCTTCTGCTGGAATGCACTTGAGCGAGTCCAGCATCAATAGATTGGAAGTAGGATAACCAATGCTTTTCCCTCTTCCATAGCCTTTTACGACTAATCCTTCAATTTCATAGGGATGCCCTAAAAATCGATTAACCTGATGAACTTCACCCTGATGAACCAGCGAACGGATCGCGGTGGAACTAACCCACTGCCCTTCCACAGAAAGCATATCAAAAACTTGAAGATGAAAACCAAGTCGTTTGGCGCAGGAAGCTAAAAAAGAAACCGTACCTTTGCGATCTTTTCCAAAGCGGAAATTTTCTCCCACATAACAGGTTTGCATCCCCAAGCGCCGCAGTAAGACCTGGATGACAAAAGTATGAGGGGGCAGTGCAGCAATATAGCCAGGAAAAGGCAAAGCCATCAGGATATCCACTCCCCAGCTTCTTAGCGCACTAACCTTTTCATCAAAAGAGCTTAACAAACAAACAGAACCTTTCCATCGACGAGTATTGCTTTGAAAAGTCAATACCACGGATTGTAAATGGGATCTGCGCGCTTGCTCGGTCATGTGACGGATAATGGCCTGATGACCCAAATGAAGGCCGTCAAAATTGCCAATGCAGATAGCAGTTTTGACATGGTCAAACTGGTTTGAAAATGAGGTAAGGTCGGTCAGTATAAGCATGTCAAAGGGGTCGGATATCTATTGCTGGCAAACGATAATGCTTGAGTTCTTCTATGCTGGTGATAGCCTGGGGGGGAACCGCTCTGGAAAAATGGTAAGGACCAATCCGAGTACGGCATAAACTAGCCAGATAAGCTGTATGACCGATTTTTTGAGCCAAATCCCTGACCAAAGAGCGGATATAAGTGCCTGATGAGCAATTCACTTCCAGGATTGCTTGAGGGTAGTAGCTATTTTTAACTAAAGCAACAAGCTGCATATCATATAGGGTAATTTTTCGAGGCTCCAGGTCCAGTTCGATGCCCTTTCGGGCATATTCATGCAATCTTTTGCCCTCTTTTTTTAAACAGGAATACATAGGAGGGATTTGATCAATTTCTCCCGTAAAATGATTTTTTATGGTATCTTGCAATAATTCTTCAGTGAGTAATTTATCGGAAACACTGGAAAATGACCAGTGCTTGCCTGCTGCATCGAGAGTTTCGGAAGATGCGCCAAAAACCATGCGAAAAACATAAGTTTTGGGATAAGTCAACAGATGAGTTAAACGAGGAGTGTCTCGCCCAAAAGCCAGTATCATTAATCCGGTTGCCTGTTCGTCTAATGTACCCGAATGGCCGATTTTTCGCATTTTGGTCAGATGCTGAAAATACCTTACGATATCAAAGGATTTCCAACCTCGAGGTTTATTGATAAGTAAAATCCCATGAGGAATAGTTAAAAGATGATTGCTTTCTTTTCGATGTCTCATAAAAGCTTTTCCCGTACCAGGGTCAGGATCTCTTGCTTTAGCGCTTCGCCAGAAGTAGTTTTTGCGATAAAGCCAGCGGCCTGGGCATGGCCTCCGCCATGGAAATGATGAGCTATGTCGTGAACAGCAAACTTACCTTTGGAGCGCAAGCTTGCCTTGTATTTTCCCAATCGAGTTTCTCTAACCAGAACAATGATCTGAGCACAATAATGTTCGCGAAGCACCTGGACCACCCCTTCAAAGTCAAGATCTTTTAATCCTGCCTGGTTGATGGATTCAAAGGGGATCCAGGAAAGTAAAAATTCTTCTCCCAGAGGAAAAGAGATATTTGCCAGAGCCAATTCAAGAGCAATATAGCTTTGACGGGTCCAGCGATTAAACACTTTTTCGGAGATGGCAGTTAGTGAAGCTCCATCTTTCATCAACTGGCTTACGACTGAAAGTGTATTCGGATGGGTATTGGGATAGCGAAGGCCACCGGTATCAAAAAGGATGCCAGCTAACAAATTTTCGTTGATATCCTCCGATCGGCTTACCTGGTAATGCTCCATATAGTTAAAAAGCAGTTCACAGGTGGAGGATACTTCCGTATCAATAAAGTTATGCTGTCCAAAAGCATCGTTGTCTAAATGATGGTCAATGTTGATTAATGAAAAGGCTTTGGCAGCAATGTCCGCAGGCCAGATTCGAGATAATTGCCCACAATCAAGCGCAATCAGGCAAAAATCACTAGCAAGGTCTTCGTAATCAGGATTTTTCAGCTCGGATAGGCCAGGCATCCAAGACATATAGGAAGGATAGTGATCGACATACGCCTTTATGGACATACCCTGATTTATCCCGTAGCTCCATAACGCAAGAAGAGCTCCCAGGCCATCAGGATCTGGCTCTCGATGAGTACAGAGGAGATAAGAACAGTCAGGATCAAGATCCAGCAAAAGCGTCTTTTTCATTTTCCTGGTCCTGGCTGGAAGAGCTTTGATCAGAGGAGGATGCTTCCTCCTCTGCTTCCAGCTCGTTGAGTTTTTCCACCATGGCTACTCCTTTGACCAAAGAGTCATCGTAGATAAAACGAAGATAAGGAGTAAACTTAATGTTGAGCTTTCTTGCCAGCATTGCCTGAATGTGCTTTGAAGCTGACTGGAGCCCCTTCATCCCATCTTCTATAGCATTGGGGCCACCTAAAAAACTGACATAAACGGAAGCAAATTTGTAATCCTGGCTCAAGCGAACCTGAGTAATGGTGCAGAAACCGATTCGGGGATCCCGAAGCTCTTTGAGGAGCATCTGCGAAATCTCGTTTTGAATGGTTTGTTCCAGGCGAATTTTTCGAATACTCATAAATATTCCACCTTAACTTCCATGATTTGCATATCAGGGTTACTCTCAACAAAGGAAACCACATAATCAAGGGTGCGCTGTAATTCATGAGAAGAAGTGTTGATGGTCACAATGCCCAACTCAGTACGCTGATACAAATCCTGGGCATCAATCTCGGCCACTGCCAGATTGAATTTGTTTCTCAAGCGCTTCATCATGGATTGAAGCACCTGCCTTTTATCTTTCAGGGTTTGAGTCCCTGGAATAAACAAGGATAGCTGTAAATACGCAATGCTCATTTTTTCTCGACGATACGATAAACTTCCAGCATATCTCCAATTTTTATATCGTTAAAGTTTTCGAGCCCCACACCGCACTCATAACCTTCACGCACTTCTTTGACATCTTCTTTGAAGCGTTTGAGGGAGGATATGGTGGTTTCGAGCAGAATGTTGCGATTGCGGATAATCCTCACCCTGGCATCTCGGACCACACTTCCTGAACGGACAATGCAACCAGCAATCATGCCTTTGGGTATCTTGAAGGTAGCCTTGACTTCCACTGTGCCCAGGATTTGCTCGACTTTTTCAGGCTCCAGGGTCCCTTCCATGGCTTTTTTAATATCATCAATCAAATCAAAAATAATGCGATAGGTGCTTAGCTCTACTTTTCTATCCTGAGCTTCCTTTCGGGCCTGTGAAGTAGCTGTAACATTGAAGCCAACCAGTTTGGCATTGCTGACGCTGGCAAGTAAAACATCATTTTCAGAAATAATGCCCACTCCACGATGAATGACTTTAAGTTCGACTCCAGGAACTTTGATTTTGGTAAGTGCAACGTCGGTAGCGCTTAAGGTGCCTTCCCCATCTGCTTTAACAATAATAGAAAATGTTTTGTCTCCTTGATCTTCCTGAAATAGGGAGTCCAGATCAAGAGTTTCACTGGATTCTGTGGCTTGAGGTGATTTGGAAAGCTCCATGGAAGAATAAATCTCTTTTCCAGCTTTTTTAAGAATCGTGCCCGGACGCAAAATCTCTGATAAACCTTGAAGTTTAACAGGAGCCAGCGCTTTTTGACTTTTGAGCTTCCGATCGCGGTGATCATACATAACTCGAATTTTGTATTCCTGGTTTCCATCAGTAATTTTGTCGCCAATAGCCAGAGTACCGGTCTGAATAATGACTGTGGCTTCAGCTCCAAAAGCTTTGGTAATGTTGGACTCAATGACAGTACCAGCGAAAGTGGCCCTGGAATTGGTGCGCAAATCCATCATTTCAGCTTTTAGCAAAATTAGTTCTAATAACTCGTCTATTCCAAGATTTTCTTTGGCAGATATCGGAACCATGATAGTGTCTCCGCCCCATTCTTCCGGGTTTAAACCAAACTCGGAAAGGCGGCTCTTGACTACATCGGGATTAGCTCCTTCTTTATCAATTTTATTGATCGCTACAATGATGGGTACTCGCGCTGCCTTTGCATGATTAATAGCTTCTACGGTTTGTTCTTTGACTCCGTCATCAGCAGCAACGACTAAAATAACAATATCTGTAACTTCGGAACCTTTTGCGCGCATGGCTGTAAAAGCTTCGTGCCCGGGAGTATCAATAAAAACAATGCTTTTACCCTGCACTTCGATCGAATAAGCGCCAATTGCCTGAGTAATGCCTCCCAACTCTTTTTCGGCTACCCGGGTAGAACGGATGGTATCAAGCAAGGTTGTTTTGCCATGATCAACATGGCCCATAATAGTAATTACTGGAGCTCGGGGTACGTAAAGACTTTCATCCAGATCGTGGGGCATATCTTCATCGGGTATAATCTCGTAAAGCTCCATGATGGCATTGGCAATAAAATTGGGAATAAGCATATCCAGGGATGTAACTACCAGACCGTATTTTAGAAGCTTGATTTCCATCTCGGCTGGAGTAGTGTGGCATTTTCTGGCCAGGCGAATGAGCTGGTATGTTTTGGGTTCTGGCTCAGGAGCTGGATGCTTCTTTTCGGGGAGCGGAGTCTTGGGGGCTATCTTTTTTTCGGGCGAAGGTTTTGGAGTTTCTCTGACGGGTTGGGCAGGGGGTTTTGGAGTTGAGGGCTTTGCCTGGGGAGAAGGCGTAGGTTTGGGAGTTGTTTTTTTGGAAGTTTCGGTCACTGCTTTGGGGGGAGCTTTTTTGGGCATGCAAATATCTTTAATGGTAACTGCGGTTTCTTCGTCCAGAGTGGAGAGATAGCTTTTTACCGGCATACCAAGATCGCTTAGTATTTCAAGTAATTCCTGACTTGTTTTTCCAAGTTCCTTTGCAAGTTCGTAAACACGAACTTTTTGTTCGCTCATATATAACTTACCTCCCTTTTCATCCAGCCCCAGTACAGTTTTATTTGACTGCTACGTCCAGTTTGACTCCTGAAAGTCGCGCAGCCAATTTCACGTTCAGTCCTTCTTTGCCGATGGCTAGAGAGAAATATTCCTGATCTACATAAACAATGGCATGCTTATTTTCAAGATCCAATTTTACGTTTTCAGGAGAAACTTTTGCAGGACTGAGCGAGTTTGCGATATAGGTCTGAAGGTCTTCATTCCAGCGAATAACATCTATTTTTTCTCCATTGAGATACTGCCCTACCGTATTGATGCGGGTGCCACGGGTGCCAATGCAGGTACCCACTGCATCAATTTTGGGTTCTTTGGAGTATACCGATACCTTGGCGCGAATGCCTGGCTCACGGACTACATTTTTTATTTCTATGAGATTTTGTTGAAGCTCAGGAATTTCGATGCACATCAATTTGACTATCAATTGAGGGTGAGTGCGCGAAAGGCGGATACTTGGGTCCCGGTGGTTGCGAAGCACGTGAAGAATATAGCAATGAATTTTGTCGCCATTGCGGTATCGCTCATTACGAATTTGTTCCTCTTCAGGTAAAATACCCTCGATACGGCCAAGATTGACAAAAACATTGCGAAAAGTGATTTTGCTGACTTCGCCCAAAATCATTTCGTGCTCCCGGGCTTTAAAGTCTTCATAAATCGTATCTATTTCTGCATCTCTTAATTTCTGCATGACTACCTGTTTGAAAGTATCTGCTGCAATCCTGTCAAGATCAGAGGGTGATTTGATAGTTTCAAGCGTATCTCCAATTCCTAAATGGGGATTAATCTTTTGGGCATCTTTAAGGGATACTTCTGTTTCCGGGTGTTTTACTCGCTGGACAATGGTACGACGTTCGATGATTTTAAATTCTTTTTCTTGTTCATTGATAACCACTTCGATACAATCATGACCTGAAGACTTTCTAAAAGCCAGCTGAAGACCAGATTGAATGGCAAGATAGAGGGAATCCTTTTTTTTAATATCCCTCAATTTGCAGAGCTCGTCAATTGCTTTAAAAAGGTCTTCGGGGCGCACTTTTTATACTCCTACTCCAAAACCAAGCGACATTTGCCAATATCGACCATCAGCACTTTAATCATATCAGCACTATCGGGTTTTTCAGAAAAAAGAACCTGCCCTTCCTCATCCAAGCCACGATACCACCACCGCTCTACACGACCTGACTTTAAAGTAAGTTGAACCTTTCGATCCACAAAAACCTCATAATCGTCAGGCCCTCTAAAAACACGTTCCGCTCCGGGAGAAGAAACTTCTACCCGAATATCGTCGTCATTTTCCAGCATAAAAACAAAATCTCGAACTGCCAGAGTGACCCGCGCGCAATCTCCTACCGAGATGCCTTCCGGTCTGTAGATAGCAAAACGTATAACTCTATCCGATCGGTGGCGAGTTTCTCTCAAGTCCAGCAGTCGGTAGCCCATATTCATTACAAATGTACGTATCTCTTCGAGCAATCCTCCCTTTTTCAATTCGTATGCTTCCGTTTTTTATGCTTTGGTATGTTTTTCGATAAAACTTACCAATTCATCTTTGGGGCTGGCTCCGATAAGTTTTTCGACCATTTTCCCATCTTTGAAAAGCATAATGGTAGGAATGCTCATAATGGAATAATCATAGGCAAGATCGCTATTTTCGTCTGTGTTAACTTTGGCAATAATCACTTTGCCCTGATATGCTGTAGCTAAATCTTCGAGAATGGGGGCGACCATGCGGCAAGGTCCGCACCAGGGCGCCCAAAAATCAACCAGCACAGGGATTTTGGATTCCAGCACCTGTTCTGCAAATTCCTCTTTGGAATGAATTTCAATATACTTATCGCTCATGATCCACCTCCAATTATTAAAAATAAAAAACTACAAATACCCTTAAACAGCAAACCAATAAAGATTTGCTCCTAACCCATATATAACTCTTTAATCTCTTTCAATTTAAATTATACAATGAATTATATAATAAACAAAAAAAAGCAATTTTACTTTTTTAAAATAAAAAAACTGGCAGCCCCATTTTTTATGGGGCTGCCAGCAGCATCACCAGGCGATGCAAGGACCGTTCAGTATTTTATCAGGGATATGATACGATAGCTTCCCAGAGTTTGGGATCCCAGTCTACTTTTGCCCCCAGGGCCTCGGATACAAAACGCAAAGGCACCCAGGTACGACCACTGATGAGCTCAGGTTCAGCCAGAAGCGTAACGGTACGCTTTCTTCCGCTGGGATCAGTAACTTCTGCAGTTTTGCTACCAATCCAGAGATCAACGTGAGTCCCTCGGAAATCATATGACACCTTGCGAGTGGCCTGATCCCAACCTACTTGTGCTCCAAGTGATTCTGCAATCAAGCGGAAGGGCACCATGGTATGGCGGTTGTATTTAAGGTATGGCTTGGTGCCCAATTGTACAGGAGTACCATTGACATAGCCTGTTTCAACTCCAATACGGAGGCGTATAGTCACTTTTAAAATAAAGACCACAATTACTTTGGTCTCATTGCCTACCTGATCAGACACCTTAAATATCAGGGTGTTATCACCCGCCACCGATCGAATGCCTACGACTCTGTCAAAATTGCCCAGATGATCCACCTGAATGCTGGCAGAAAAACCTTTGGCGGTATCGGAGGCAATTTCAATACTCTCTACGCCAATCTCAGTGGTGCCTTTTACGCGAACATTGGTAAATAGCTCAGAGCCAGAAGCAGTCGTTGCAAAATAAATATCCTGGACTATTTGAAAGGCAGTAGGAGCAGTAACAATCAACATAGGAGGTTTGGATTTGTGAATTATCTTGCGGTGAACAACAGTAACATTTCCTGCTTCATCCATAGCTCGGATAACATAGTTGTTTTCACCTTCTTTTAATTCAAGGATAGTTGAATAGCTGTTGTTGGTTAGTTGAATGGGATGATCGTTCAGCGTAAGGGTTACTCTGGAGATATCTTTGACCATAAAGGTAAACGCCATTCGCGTTTCACGAGTATAAACCACTTCCTGCCCCAAATTGGTTTCAATCACTGGGGCTGAACCATCAAATCGATATACAAAAGATTTCATGTCGGATTCGTTGCCGAGTAGAGATACTCCTCTATAGCTGACAGTATGCTCTCCCTGTTCAGTAAGCCGAATAGGTTCGGTATATTCTTTTTCTGGTCCCTGACCAATACGGTAATAGATTTTAGCAGCAACATTGGAGGTAAATATAAGCAAAGGCTGGTTGATATACCAATGGTTTGCGCCATCAGGATTAGCAGGGCTTAACACATAGCTTAGCTCCAGTTTTGGCTCGATGACATAAGGAGCGGAAGTAACTGGGAAAGGCTCTTTTGAAGTATGAGCCATCATTCGGTAATCATTTGCAGGACGGGGAGGATTGACTATGCCTGCCTGCCGATGAACGATAATGGTAACTATTTCACCCGCAGGAATAAATGCAGGTACAGGAATATTCAGGGTATTGTTGCTGATAGTAAGTGCTTGCTGTAAGCGGATATTATTGACAGAAACCGAATTGGAAGGAATGGATTGGGGCATTAATAAATCTGGAATCACAAGGGTGATGGTATCTTCTTGAGTTAGGGCTCCATATGGACCAGTTACAAAGGTAATGGTATATTCAGCTGGAGAGGATATCATGGCTGGATATGCTTTTAAAACCAATTCACGAATGAGAGAATGTTGTACAATTTCAAAAGGATCAGATTTGACCAGGGCCTGCTCAGAGGTTGTATAGGCCTGGATATCATACATTCCTGGATAAAGCGGATTCTTCAAGCCAGCATCCCGGGTAAATACAATAGAAACATCAGTTTCTGAAGGAATTGCCCGTGATGTTTTGAGGGTAACTGCTTTACCGTTGATAAGCGGATCAAATGCCAAAGGCAAACCATTAATCAGTACATGTTGAGAAATCATGGTGGCAGGCACTTGTACTGCATAATCAAACAAAATCGTAATCTCTTGATCTCGTTCGAGAGCTCCTTTGAGCCCCGTTTTGAATGAAATACGGTATTCTGCTATAGAGCCGGCAATAGAGGGTACAACTTCGCATCTAAGGTGGCTCAGGGCAGAAAGCTCAATCCGATAAGGTTGAGAGTCAACAGGAGTTGGTTGAGCACTGGTCCAAACCTTGAGGTTGAATTGTCCTGTTTGTTCAGGGTTTTTGATGGAAGGAATCATCAGTTCCACTCGTTCAGTGGAACTGATAGCATTGGGTACTATGATACGAATAGTCCTGGCAAGGACATCAATAACTGGAGGCTGCAGCAAGCTGTTTCCATTGATAGTAATCAAAGAAGCAGCCATAGAGGGAGAGAGTATTGTACCTTCGGGGAAGCTCAGATGAATTTCATCTCTGGAAGCCTGCAAAGCGCCATCAAATCCAACATGGAAAGAGATGGTATAGTTAGCACTTACTCCTGCAATTGCAGGATTGACTAAAACTTCAGGAGCACTGACCGAACCGGGGGAGGCTACGGTAAAAACCTGACCCGCGCTTCCATAAAGGGGATGCATGGCACTGATGGTTATTGATCCCTCTCGTGTATCTCGATAGTAATACTCAAGGGTATGCTGATTGGAACCAAGAAGAAGCTGCTGTACTGGATTCCAGGGTTCGATGGTTTTGGAAAACTGGCCAGTGGGAGAACTAGTATCCAGTTGGATGAGGGTATCTCTATTTACAGCAAAAGGTTGTCCCAGGATATCCTGAATTTGAAGGGATATTCTTTCGGAAACAATATTTCTCCTTAGGTTCTGGGGGGCTGATACAAATACCAGTTTTTTTCGGTGCCCTCGAACAGAAAGAGGCATCATGAATGAATTGTAATCATCAGAAGATGCCACAATAGTACAATCACCCGGTTCCAATACACTGATATAAAATGGAGGTGTTTCTGAAAAATTAGCGGAAATAGATGATATGAGCCGATTGGAAGAGGTCCATTCCACCGAATCAAAAGAAAAACGAGCATGAGGAGAGGTGGAAGAAATGTGTATAGGGGTGTCAAAATAGGTCTGTATAGGATCTTCAGAAGGATTTAGTATTTGAACTATGAAAGGTCCCAGGACTTCTCCAGGTTGTGGATTGGGCATCACTTGAGAAGGTATTATTTTTAAGCTGTTAACGCCAACTTTAATGGTAACCATAGCTTCAGCTTCCTGAATCAAACCTGATTGCATGGCTCTGACCTTTAATACGCACTGGCCTTCGGATTCAGCATGAAAATCGATATCATCGCTTAAAGGAATAGGCGTAATAGTGCCAAGGGGTGGACTGACCGACCATTCATACAAAACGCCTTCCGCAGGTTCATTATTGGCATCATATGCCTGTACCGAGAATCGGGTTTTTTGGCCACGCGAAGTGCTAGTGCCTGAGGGAGTAAGTTGAATACGTGCCATAGGACCGGTAACTACCACTACTACACTGGTAGATATGGAACGGTTTCCATACTCAGCAATCACGGAAAGATTGGTGCTTCCCATATTACGAGCATAAAATTCGGTGCTTTGGAATTGATTGTTCTCTAAAAGACCTATGTTGGAAGACAAACTCCAACGATACTTGACTCCATAATCCATGAGTCGTCCGTCCGTATCATAAGCCCTTGCTACAAATATCTGGGTTTTGCCCTGAGGTATGCGCATAGAGGATGGCGTAATTTCAAGGCGACCAAAATCCAGATCAGGGCAAATATAATAGGAATAAGACTCGGATTCCGATGCTGGAGTGCCATTGAGGCTTATTTTCAGTTGGTAATTTCCTGCAACTGGGTTTTGCAAACCAGCATCCCGGAGAAAATCGATTTTGACATATGAGTTAACAGGAATATTGACCGGAGTAGTGATGGTAACTCGATAAGCAGAAATAACTGGATTAATCTGCCCCGCTATGTTTTGGTTGTCTTCAGTACTAAACAAGATCTTTGAAGCATCCATCGTGGAAGGTATAAATGTGCCTGAAGGAAAATCAATATGGAAGGAGTTTGTGTTAGCTGTTAGAGCATAGGGAGTATAAAATTCGAGGGTATAACGTGCTGGGCTGTAGGGAGTGCAAGGCTGAATATCCACTACTGGCTTGGTCATCTTAGTGGACGAAGTAATTTCATATGCTTCTGAAACTAGGGGGTTAGTTTCACTTCCCTCTCTCATAGTCCACATTTTAAGGGTATAAAACTCTCCTGGAGCTATAGGGTTCCTAATTTTGGCTTCTCGGGCAAAAATAATACTCACCCGGGTATTGGGAGTAATCACGATAGGGCTGTAAATCATGACCCGAGTAGCACTGATAACTGTAGGCGCTACAATACAGGGCACCCCATTGACCAGCACATGCTGGGCAGAAATAGTGCGAGGATCACCTGCTACACGGGGAGGTGAAGGGTCAATAACCGTACCCGCAGGAAAATCAAAAGTAATAGTATCGCCAATATTGAGCGAACCGTAGGATCCTGTCATGAATTTGATGGTATATTGTGTTTTTTCTGCACCAGCGAGGGTAGGGATGGGAGAAACCGAAGGCTTAGTCACACTCGTGCCTTCGATAGTATAGTGAACTGAAGGGACTTCGGTGGGCTCTTTGGTGGTAGAAACGAATAGTTGATAATTTCCTGGCGTCAAAGGGTTGACTATGCCGCTTCCCTGCAGGAAATAAACAAAAACTGTGGTATTGTTGCCTATGGTTAATCCATAAGGAACTTCAAAAGATACCATTTTATCGTTGATACTTGGATTCAATACGCTGATACTGGTAGCAAAGTTTGCCACATTGTTGATACGGATATATTGCCCGGAAATGAAGGTAGGCACATGAGTCCCTGCAGGGAATTTTATGCGAATCCTATCGCTCCCGGGATTAAGTGCTCCCACCAAACCGGTGCGGAATGAAATATTGATGTCTGTACCCATGCCAGCTGACTGATTGGTCAGCGTGACGCCTACAGGATCTGCACAACCACCACCGATACCTTTGACTGTGGACACGATATAGTAGAGCCCGGAAATTACGCTGGGCTCGCTATCAGTAAATACTCTTATATAAAAGGGTTGAGGTGAAATAGAAACCGGTGGATTGTCTATATCAGCACCTGAGAGAATATCAATTTTAACAGTGCTTTGAGAAGATATGCCAATGGGAGAAGGTATATAAAGGATCTTTGAACCTGCAGGATGCTGGGGCACAGGAGCGTTGTCAATAACAATATTGGTTTGAGTGGGAACGCCATTGACTAAAATTCTTCCCGCTGGAATCAAGTTAAGCGGATGGTTAAGGGTAAAAATTGGAGCATACTCTGGCGAAAAAACCAGCATAATACGCTGTCCTGAGGCTAATCCTCCAGTGGCTCCGGTTACAAACTGAATGGAGTATGCAGCACCTTCAGTAGTGGTGTTGCAATACTGAGTGGTATTGGGCGTGACTGTTACCTGGACTTGTCCTGAGACAGTACCAATGGTATAAAATTCAGATAGCACCGGTGTGCTCTCTCGAGAAGTAAATACTGTAGCCCTGTAAGATCCAGGAGTATCCGGATTGCGGATACCACAGCTTTCAAAGAAGATTACTTTGACAGTGTTTACTCCCGGAGGGGGAGGAACCGGCACAAACGCAGCTGGAAGAGTAAGCTGCACCGAACGACCTGAAATAATAATAGCTGCAGGACTAACTCCTGCATCATTCTGAAAGCGAACATTACCGGTTGCCATAAAAGTAGGTACAGCCGTCCCCTGAGGAAACTCGATAGTGATTTTATCATTGGCTTTAAGTCCTTCGTTGACATCACCTATCTTGAAATCAACTTCATATCTGGTAACCACTCCCACACCCAAATCCATAGGAGTAACATACAGGTCACGGATTGGAGAGAATAGCATAAATTCGTCAGATATAATGCGGTTAGCTCCTTTTTCTTTGTCAGTTTCAATAACCAGGCTGTGATATTCAGGAGATTCAGAAATATTTCTGTTAAGGATGCCTGCTTCTTTTTTAATTACAATAACTACAGTGCTGTTGTTATCGATGACTGCAGGAACTGGAAAAGAAACCTGCTGTGAAACAATAGGATAGGTGGCATCGGTCGTGGCCATACCATTGACCGTAATCAAACCTGCAGCTATCACCGGAGGAAGCACAAAACCGTTGGGAAAAGTAAGGGTAATATTTTTATCTACTCCAGGAGTGCCATAGGGAAATAATGCCCCATCAACACCAGTCTGGAAAGTAATTGTATATTGTGCATTTTCGGAGGATTTGGCAGGCTCCGGAATAACCTGGGCTCTTCCTGACAATCGAATGGAATAGCTTTGAGAGGAAATTGGCGTTGGATCAGTGGAGGTTGATACTTTAAGCTGATACACCCCAGGATTGGAAGGATTTCGGAGTCCAGCTGATGTTTTGATAGCAATGCAAATAAAATTGTTTGCAGGTATATCCACTGGCATAACAAATGATACGGTATGACCTGAAACCAGTGGCTCAAAAGGTGGCGAATCCGTACCTGTACAAGGAAAGGCAGGTTCAGCCACGGAAGTGCTGATAAGGATGGCAGAGGCAGGAATGGAAGAAGGTACATGAGTACCTTCCGGAAAAGTGATATCAATCCGTCCGGAGTTTTTAAGCAGGGCACTGTTGGCACCCACTTTCATACTTAAATGATACTCTGCATTCATTCCTACAATCTCAGGCCTGACAAAAACCTTGGGTGCAGCCACTGAAGTACGGATGGTATAGTAATTGGAAAGCACAGGTCCTTCAATGACTGTGCCTCCACTGCGAAGAGTGGTTACTTCGAATTGGCGCTGCCATGGATCATCCTGAGGGTTGAGAATACCTGCACAGGTCTCAAAGGTAATAGTGACAGAAGCACCCTGGG
>CAZMFK010000015.1:0-2300 GCA_964565545.1 uncultured Caldisericota bacterium
AGCTGTTTCCAAAACTGGAAAATACTGGTTACGAATTTTCCCTGACAAGCCTGTGACAAAAAAACCTGCTGAAACTCGAATGGGTAGTGGCAAAGGTGATGTTGATCACTGGGAAGCAGTAGTTAAACCAGGTAGAATTTTGTATGAATTTACTGGCGTTGATGAGGCCAAAGCATTAGAAGTTGCCCGATTGATTAGCGCTAAATTGCCTATGCGCATTAAGCTCCAAACAAGAGCAGAGCAGGAGGCCATTTAATGAAACTTTATAAAATAAAAGACATGGGTACCGAAGAGCTCCAAAAAAAACTCCAGGAGCTTAAAAAAGAAGTATTCTTTCTAAAGTTTAAGCTTCAGCTTCAGCAAGTGGAAAAACCGTTGGAAATTCGCAATATTCGAAGAGATATTCGGCGAATTGAAACTATTCTTAGGGAGAGATCCAAATGAGTGAAAGTTATAAAAAAGTTATTACTGGAAAAGTCATCAGTGATAAAAATCCAAAATTTCGAGTCGTAGAAGAACAGCTTCGTGTCATTGGACATCCACTTTACCGTAAGCTGGTTAACAAAACCCGTAAAATTCATGCTCATGATGAAACTAATGAATCCAAGCTTAATGATATTGTGATGATTCAAGAAAGTCGTCCCTATAGCGCTACTGTCCGATGGAAGATAATAAAAATCATTGCATCAGGCCAAGAAGACTGAACGGAAAGGAGTAAGAACAAATGGTACGAATCTACTCAAGATTAAAAGTAGCTGATAACAGTGGAGCAAAAGTGGTTTCCGTTATCCGT
The DNA here is from genome assembly GCA_964565545.1 of uncultured Caldisericota bacterium. Lineage (GTDB taxonomy): Bacteria > Caldisericota > Caldisericia > UBA6126 > UBA6126 > T3SED10-260. The sequence goes on from CAZMFK010000015.1 coordinate 794, forward strand.
GTTTTGGGAAGCTCAAATCGTAATTATGGACATGTTGGAGATAAAATTGTTGTTACAGTTAAGCAGTCCATTCCATCGGGTCAGATCAAAAAAGGCACTGTCCAAAAAGCAGTCATTGTTAGAACACATTTCCCTATCAAACGCAAAGATGGAAGTATCGTTCGATTTGATACGAATGCTGCAGTTATTATTGACGATGAAGGCAATCCAAAAGGAACTCGTATTTTTGGGCCTGTTTGCAGAGAATTACGCGAAAAGGGCTATATGAAAATTATATCTTTAGCGCCCGAGGTGGTATGATCTTATGACTAGAATAAAAAAAGGCGACACTGTGCTGGTTATTACTGGCAAAGATAAAGGAAAAAAAGGTTTAGTTAGCAAAGTCGTCCATCGAAAAGAAAAAGAAAAAACTTCGTTTCTGGTAGAAGGCGTAAACATTGTTAAAAGGCACATCAAACCCAAGCAAAATTTCCCACAGGGTGGAATTTTAGAAAAAGAAATGCCTATCTATCAAAGCAAAATTATGCTCGTCTGTCCTGTTTGTAACGAAGCTTCTCGTTTAGGACGCAAATTATTGGCCACTGGAAAGTATGCAAGATATTGCAAAAAATGTGGCGAAACCATTGATAAGGTGTGAGGTGAAATAAGTTATGGCAGACAATAAAGCAAAAAAGAAACCGCAGCAACCCCAACAAAAAGGGAAAGATGCTTCCAAAGGATCAAAAAAGGATAGCTCATCTGCTTCTTTTTCTACTATCCGTGAAGGCATCGAACAAAGCTTGAAAGAAAAGTACAACAAAGAGTTAATTCCTGCTCTTATGAAACAGCTTCAATGCTCAAATATCAATCAAGTACCCAAGATTGAAAAAATTGTTGTCAATCGAGGCGTAGGAGAAGCTACTCAGGATATTAAAGCTCTGGAACGATCCATGGAAGAAATATTCCTTATTACTAATCAAAAGCCTGCAGTTCGAAAAGCCAAAAAATCAATTGCAAATTTTAAGCTTAGGGCTGGCAATCCCATTGGAACAATGGTAACTTTGCGTGGCACTCGAATGTATGCTTTTCTTGAGAAGCTTATTCTTGTGGCTCTTCCCAGGATACGCGACTTCAAAGGTTTGAATCCCCATTCTTTCGATGGAAGAGGCAATTATACCTTTGGAATCCGGGAACAATTGATTTTTCCCGAAATTGACTATAACAAAGTTGATAAGATTCGCGGTATGAATGTTTCCATTATTACTACTGCAAAAAATGACGAAACGGCCAAAGCACTTTTGGATGCTTTTGGATTTCCGTTCAGGAATTAAGAAGGAGATGATTTAATGGCAAGATTAGCATTAATCAATAAGTCCAAAAAGACACCAAAGTATGCCGTAAGAAAGCACAACCGCTGTAAAATTTGCGGTAGGCCCCATGCCTATTACAGAGACTTTGGTCTTTGCAGACTTTGTTTACGAAAAAATGCCCTGGAAGGTAAAATTCCAGGCTTAAAGAAAGCTAGCTG
>CAZMFK010000015.1:2310-14260 GCA_964565545.1 uncultured Caldisericota bacterium
TTCATTTTCTGATTTTTTAATCCGCGTTAAGAATGCAAATTCCATATATGCTTCATATGTGGAAGTTCCTTCTACCAAGTTGATCAAACATGTGGTAGCTATTCTTCGTGATGAAGGATATATTAGTGATTATCAACTGGGGCTAGATCCCATGAGAAGAGAACGCATCAAAATATTTTTAAAATATACACCGAATCGTGTCAAAGCTTTAAACCATTTGGAAAGAGTTTCCAAATCGGGACTCAGGATTTATGCTTCCTGCGATAAAATCCCACGAGTGCGAAGAGGAATGGGTCTGGCGATCTTATCCACTTCAAAAGGTGTGATGAGTGACAAGCAAGCACGAAAAGAAAAAGTTGGCGGTGAAATATTATGTTATGTCTGGTAACACAAATCATGCGAGGAGGTATGTGATATGTCTAAAGTAGGAAAAAATCCAATCCCCATACCTTCCGGCGTTGATATCAGCATGAATCCCGATACCCATGAAGTAACCGTTAAGGGAAAAAACGGAGAACTGGTAAAAACTTTTGATAAAAGGATCCAGATTGATATTCAGGATCAACAAATTTTGGTAAAACGCAATTCAGAAGAAAAAACGGTTAAAATGCTCCATGGATTGACTCGATCCCTTTTAGCTAACATGGTACAGGGAGTTCATGCAGGATATTCGAAACGTTTGGAACTAAGTGGCGTAGGATACCGAGTAGCACTCAACAATGACGAATTGGTTATTAATATTGGTTTTTCTCATCCAGTTAGGATTAAAGCTTTTCCTGGTACAACTTTTAATGTCCCTGCTGATACTATTATTGAAGTCAAAGGCTATGACAAAGAAAAAGTTGGCTTACTAGCTGCTATTATTCGAAGAATTCGTAAACCTGATGTTTATAAAAACAAAGGTATCCGCTATTCAGGAGAAAAACTCATTAAGAAAGCTGGAAAAGCCTTAGGAAAGGCAGGTAAATAATGAAACTAAACAATATGCGTGTCATACGTCATAAACGCATACGAAAAAGAGTATTCGGAACTACTGAACGTCCCCGCTTAGCTTTTTTTAAAAGCCTTCATTACATTTATGCCCAACTGATTGATGATACTCAGGGAGTTACATTGTTATCAGCTTCTTCTATTGAGCCTTCCTTTAAAGATAGTTTTAAAGAAGGAAGTTTAAAGAACAAAGTGGCTGCAAAAAAATTAGGGGAAATCTGCGGAAAACGCATTCAGGAAAAAGGATTAACCAACATTGTTTTTGACCGTGGGGGATTCCAATATCATGGAGTTGTGAAAGAATTTGCAGATGCAGTTAGAAAGGAAGGAGTGAATTTCTAATGAAAACCGATTTAAGTTCTTTCATGGAAGATGATATTGTTATATCCGAAGAACAGTTTCAAGAAGAAATTGTAAATATAGCCCGTGTCAGCAAGACTGTCAAAGGCGGAAAGCGGATGAAGTTTCGAGTATTAATGGTTGTAGGAAATGGCAGTGGTCTGGTTGGTATAGGCTTAGGCAAATCTGACCAAATACCCAATGCTATTACAAAAGCTATCAATGCTGCCAAGCGTGAACTTATCCGTGTCCCGGTTCGGGGTACAACCATACCTTATGATGTCAGAGGAAAACTTGGATCCACTACTGTCTATCTTGCTCCTGCAGTCCCTGGCACAGGTTTGATTGCTGGAGGATCAGTGAGAAAAATACTGGAAAAAGTTGGCGTAAAGGATGTTATTGCCAAAATTTATGGATCCCATAATGCAATAAATACTGCCCGTGCTACTATTTCAGCCTTGTCTCAATTGATGGATCCAGTCGATTTAGCCAAGCTCAGAGATTTATCTCTCAAGCAGCTTTTTGGCATATAACGTGGAGGAATCAATATGGATATTAGTAATTTGCCCGTAAGGAAAAACGTTACAAAAAAATCAAAACGGCTTGGCCGCGGTACAGGTTCAGGAAAAGGTGTTCGCTGCGGTTTTGGCAATAAAGGACAAAAAGCGCGTTCGGGTAGAGGAAAAGCTATTGGTTTTGAAGGTGGACAAACTCCTTTTTATCGAAGAATACCAAAATTCAGAGGTTTTAAAGCTTTGGATCCTGAAAAAACTGCAACAGTCACCTTTCAGATGATTGATAAACATTTCGAAGAGGGCAGTGAAGTTAATCTTAATGCTTTAATTGAGAAAGGTATTGTTTCGGCCAGAGCAAAGAATTTTAAAGTTGTCAGCACAGGGGAGTTAACCAAGCCCCTTCAAGTTAAGGGAAAGGCCAGTGAATCAGCTAAAGCCATGATTGAAAAAATGGGTGGAAAGGTTGAGGAGGTCTGATTTGTTAAAAAACATTTGGAATGCACTCAAATTACCTGAAGTTAAAAAACGTTTATTAATTACAGCATTAGTTTTTGTGCTGATTCGATTTGGCCATTTCGTTATAATTCCTTATATTGATAAAGAAATAATTAGAGAAATTGTAAGTAATAGCGGATTTCTCGGTTTGCTTGATTTATTTTCCGGAGGTGGTTATCGTAATTTTTCAATTTTTTCTCTGGGTGTCTTACCATACATTAACTCCTCCATTATATTTCAATTGTTGACGGTAGTTATTCCTCAACTGGAGCATTTGTCCAAAGAAGGAGGAGAAGAAGGCCGAAGAAAAATTGCAGGATATACCCGCTGGTTAACATTAGCTTTAGGATTACTTCAAGCTTACATGTTTACAAATTTTGTTTTTGTTGATGCCTTGCTTAATAAAACTATTTTAGCCAAAATGATCATCATTGTAACCCTTATGGCAGGCACTTTTTTCTTGATTTGGCTTGGAGAATGGGTAACCGAAAGAGGTATCGGAAATGGTGTTTCTCTCATCATTTTTACTGGTATCGTTTCACGTATTCCGCTTTCATTTGCAGAAGCCATTCAGATGATTCGCGGTGAAACTTTATCCTATTCTTCTGTGGTTTTTGCGCTTATCGTTGTTTTACTTGCCCTTGCTGGCATTATATGCGTTTATCAAGCAGAGCGGCGAATTGCAGTGCAATATTCCAAGCGTATTGTAGGAAGAAAAACTGCTGGAGGGCAAAGCACTTACATTCCTTTAAAACTCATTCAGGCTGGCGTTTTGCCGATTATTTTCGCTTCCTCAGTACTTACTTTTCCCAGCGTTATTGCCCAATTCCTTCCTGCTACTGCTTTTGCCCAATTTGCTGAAACATACCTTTCAAATCAAACTTCTTGGGTTTTTAATGGATTATTTTTCTTTCTGATAGTCTTTTTTACCTATTTCTATACATCTATTACCTATAATCCTGATAATATGTCAGAAAACTTGCAAAAGTATGGCGGTTTTATTCCAGGAGTTCGACCAGGTAAAGAAACTTCAGAATTCATGATGACCATGCTCAACCGCATCACATTCCCTGCTTCAATTTTCCTTGGTCTTTTGGCTGTTCTTCCCAATGTTTTGCTTGGAACCACTAACCTCAGCATTTTCTTTTTTGGGGGTACATCCATTTTGATTATGATTGGTGTCGCTATTGAAACTGCCAAACAAATGGAAGGCTTTCTGGTAATGCGCCAATACAAAGGATTTTTGAGGGGATGATACTAATTCTGATTGGGCCTCCTGGATCAGGGAAAAGCACTCAAAGCCATTTACTGGTGGATATGCTTCAACTCCCTTATATAAGTGTGGGCGAAACTATCCGCAATGCTTTAAAATCTGGACCATTTGCTTCCTTCAAACAAATTGTTGACGAAGGGAATTTGCTGCCCGATCATATTGTTTTTGAGATAATTAAAGATAAACTTGCTGAAATTAATTTTAAAAAAGGTTTTATCATGGAAGGATTTCCAAGAACATTGGGTCAAGCTGAATGGTTGGATAAATGGTTGAAAAACCAAAACTGCGCTATCGACAAAGTATTTTATCTAAATGGTATGGAACACCATACTATAAAAAAAAGAATACTTAGCCGACATCAATGCGCTCACTGTGGCAAGATATTTACTGCTCAAAACAATGATGCCAAAATTGAATGCCCTCAATGTCAAGGACCTGTTTATGATCGTATTGATGACAAAGAAGACGCTTTGCGCAACAGAATTGATCAATATCACCAACAATCTGCTCCAGTCGTTGAGTATTATCTTAACAAGAGTATCCTTCGCACCATTGATGCTACAAAAAGCATTAATGAAGTTTTTGAGCACATAAGTGAGTTTATTCATCAGGAAAGACCAATGGAAGAAAAATCTTTAAACCATGATTTTGCTTAAAAATGATAATGAGTTTGAACTAATGAAAAAAGCAGGAAGTATTTTAGCCATGACGATGAAATATATTGCTCAATGGATTATGCCGGGTACTCTGCTTGATTTGATTGATAAAAAAGCTCATGAGTTTTTAGTTGAACATGACACTCATCCCAGCTTTTTGGGTTTGTATGGTTATCCCTATTCTTTGTGCGCTTCTATAAATAATGAAGTTATACATGGGTTTCCAAGTAAATCAAAAAGGCTTAATGAAGGAGATATTGTGTCTATTGATATTGGATGCTGTTACCAGGGGTATCATGCAGATATGGCTTATACTTTTCCCGGTGGTCAAATTACTGCAGAAAGAAAAAAACTATTAGATGTTACCCAGAATAGCCTTGATAAAGCTATTGATACTGCTTGCCCTGGCGCTACCCTTGGTGATATTGGCTACATTATCCAGCATACTGTCGAAACTTCTAATTACTCCGTAGTTCGAGACTACACGGGCCATGGAATTGGCATGCATGTTCATGAAGAACCCCAAATCCCAAATTTTGGACATAAAGGAAAAGGGATGGAGCTAAAAAAAGGGATGGCTTTAGCAATTGAGCCCATGGTCAATGCTGGATCGCATCTTGTAAGAACGCTTGATGATAAATGGACTGTCGTTACTCAGGATGGTTGCGATTCTGCTCATTTCGAACATACGGTCTTTATTAGGGATTCAGGACCAGAAGTCCTGACTCGAATGTAGGAGGTTCAGCTTGAAAGATGAATCCAAAGGGATTTTAGAAACTGAAGGAGTGGTGGTTGAAAAATTACCCAATGCGATGTTTAGAGTACGACTAAGCAATGGCAAAGAAATTATGGCGCATATTTCAGGAAAAATGAGGATGCATTTTATTAAGCTGGTTGTAGGTGATCGTGTAAGGTTGGAAATAAGTAAATACGATCTGACTAAAGGCAGAATAACCTATAGGATATGAAGATTAAAGAGGAGGAAACATTATGAAAGTACAACCATCAGTTAAAAAACGATGTAAAGATTGTAAAATAGTGCGTCGCAAGGGAAAGATATATATTATCTGCAAAATTCCAAAGCATAAACAGCGACAAGGATAAAGGAGGAAAAAAGTATGCCACGTATAGCAGGAATTGACCTATCAATGAACAAGCGGGTTGATATAGCCCTCAGGAAGATTTATGGTATTGGCCCATCGAATGCTTTAGAAGTAGTTAAAGCTGCAAATATTAAACTTGAGACTAAAGTAAAAGACCTTTCTCAAGCTGAAGTGGATCGACTTTCTGATATCATTCGAGATCATTTTGTAGTCGAGGGAGACTTAAGAAAAGAAGTTTCACAGAATATTCGACAGTTAATGGATATTGGTTGTTACCGAGGCACCCGGCATAAAAGGGGTTTGCCAGTTCGTGGACAACGCACCAGAACCAATGCTCGGACCCGCAAAGGTCCTAAAAAGACCATTGGGTCTAAATAGTTATAAGAAAGGAGAAGAATAATGGAAGAAGAAATTAAAAATCCACCACCTGCTGAATCACAAGAATCATCACCTGCTTCGGAAACTGCTGCAGCAGCTGCTGCCCCAAAAGGAAAAAAAGGAAAAAAGCGCGCGCCAGCCGAAGGAAAAGCATTTATTAATGCAACTTTTAATAATACCATTATCAGCATAACTAATAAAAATGGTGATGTGATATGCTGGGGAAGCGCCGGACTTGGAAATACTTTCAAGGGAACTCGCAAAGGCACAGCCTATGCTGCTCAAGTTGCTGCAGAGTCTGCTGCAAAAAAAGCTTTAACCATGGGAATGCGTCAGGTCGAAGTTTATGTCAAGGGTCCAGGGCCGGGAAGAGAAACTGCAATCCGGGCCATTCAAGCAACGGGAATGGAAGTAACTGTAATCAAAGATGTGACTCCGATTCCACACAATGGATGCAGACCAAGAAAACCAAGGAGAATGTAGGAGAATATTATGGCAAGATATCTTGAATCTTCGTGCAGAAGATGCAGACGCTATGGAACTAAGCTATTTTTAAAAGGCGATCGATGCAACAGTGAGAAGTGTGCATTTGAACGCCGAAAATACCCTCCCGGCCAACATGGCAATACTGGGAGAAGGCCCAAAGTTACTGATTTTGGGATCCATTTAGTTGAGAAACAAAAGGCTAAATTTTATTATGGCTTAATGGAAAGACAATTTGAACGCTACTACTACGAGGCTTCCAGCCAACGTAAAATTCCTACAGGTGATCGCCTGGTGCAACTTCTTGAACTACGTTTGGATAATGTTGTTTATCGTTTAGGAATTGTGCCTTCAAGAGCAATGGCTCGACAAATGGTGCTTCACCGCAAAGTGTTTGTTAATGACAAATATGTTAATATTCCTTCATTTCGAGTCAAACCTGGAGATATCGTAACTTTTAAGCAAGATTTTAAGGACAACATATATGTTAAGCATTCTATGGAGCGCAATATTTCAGTTCCCGAATGGTTAAGTTTTGATCCCTCCGCTTTAAGAGCAGAAATAATTAATTTACCTGACAAAGAAAAAGCAAATGCTCCATTCAACGATCAATTGATAGTAGAATTCTACTCTAAATAATTATTATTTTAAGGAAGCGAGGCCATTAATGGGATTCACGATTGAGAGCTTACGACTCGCTGTAGTTCAAGAAAGTGCTCGTAGAGGAGAGTATAAAATTGGTCCATTGCATAAAGGCTATGGAGTAACTATTGGCAATACTCTCCGAAGAGTGCTGCTTTCGTCTATAGAAGGCACAGCTGTTGTTGCAGTCCATATTGACGGTATTGCCCATCAATTTACTTCTATCGAAGGTGTATTGGAAGACGGAATCCAGATTGTGGCAAATATAAAACAAATGGTCATTAAGTCCGATATAAAGGAAAAAAAGGTAATAACCTTTAAAAAAAGCGGTAGCGGAACAATATCGGCTGGTGATTTCATTTGTCCTGGAACGGTTGAAGTTGTAAACAAAGAGTTACCTATTGCGAATATTGTAGATCAAGACACAAAACTTAATATTGATCTTTTTATTGAAAAGGGAGTAGAATATCGTTTAGCTGAAGAGAATCGAGATCAAGGATATCCTGTAGGCACTTTTCCCATTGATTCCAGTTTTTGCCCGGTGAAGCATATTTCATTTGTTGTAAAGCCATCCATGTTTAACGAGTCTCTCAGCTATGAAAATCTGTTTCTAACCATTGAAACAAATGGCTGCATTACACCAATGGAGGCTTTAAAGAGTGCTTCGAGGGTTTTGGTTGAATACTTCTCCAGCATCACCATAGAAAAAGAGATTGAAGAAATTCCTGTTGTTGTGCAGATGGAATCAGATGAAATACTAAAAAAACCTATTGAAGAAGTTATTCCTCTTTCAGTGCGTACTGGAAATGTGTTTAAAAAAGCCAATATTTACACCATCCAGGATTTGTTTAGTCGAAGCCGCAAGGAACTGCTGTCATTGAAAAATTTTGGCACTAAATCCTTGACCTCAACTCTTGAAGAATTGATGAAAGTTCCAGACATCGAACACCTGATGGAGCGAGATGACTTGAAATTGATCAATGAAATTAAATCAGGAGACATTCATGCAATTGCTGATGAATTTGAAGTTAGCGATGAAGAAGAATTCATTAGCACGGAAGAAACGATTATTCCAGACGAGTTAGATACTGTTGTCACTGAGAAAGTTAAAAAAGATGCCAAATCAATGATTCTTGAGATGAACGTGGAAGACATGTGTACTGAATTGGGCATATCTGATTCACAACTGCAGCGGTTAAAAAAACTACAAATTGATGTTGTTGAGCATTTAACCCACCTTAACACTGAAGATTTGCTTATTGGCAACAACAGACTATCAAAGAAGAATGTTGACAGGATTGTAGAATTTCTGCATCAACATGGCTTAAAACTTAAAGAATAGGAAAGGTTTTACTATGAGACACGGAAGAAAATACCGAAAACTTAATTTTTACAGCGGTCAACGGCAAAGTGTTTTAAGAACCCTTACCGTTTCGCTATTATTAGAAGAGTCAATCACTACCACTGAGGCTCGAGCTAAAGAAATCAAGCGAGAAGCAGAAAAAGTAATCACTTTTTGCAAAGATGACAGTCTGGCCTCAAAAAGACGTGCATTTGCGTATCTTCGCAGCAAGCAAGCTTTGCAAAAGCTCTATTCTTCACTTAAAGATAGGTATGCCGAAAAGGATGGGGGTTATATTCGTCTTTTCCATGTCGGTTATCGTAGAGGTGACGGTGCTCCCATGGCTATGCTAAAACTTTCCTGAACCAGTGTCGATCATTGATATCCAAAAGGTAAACTTTCGATACCCAGAGGATGCTGAAGATTGTCTGGTGCTCCGGGATATTCAGCTAAGCATTAATGAAGGTGAGTTTGTTTGTATCATAGGTGCAAATAGTTCAGGAAAATCAACCCTGGGTCGCCTAATGAATGCATTGTATATCCCGGAACATGGATCAGTTAGGATCAATGGGTTGCTAACCTCAGATATCGCAAATGTAGTGCCTATTCGAAAAACGGTAGGCATGATTTTTCAAAATCCTGATAATCAAATTGTAGCGACTACAGTAGAAGAAGAAGTAGCTTTTGGTCCAGAAAACCTATGTTTGCCCTCTATCGAAATTCGTCAAAGAGTTGATGAATCCTTAAGCTTAACAGGGCTTTCCGAGTATTCGCAAACTCCCCCTCATCTTCTTTCTGGTGGCCAAAAACAGCTTTTGGCTATTGCTTCCATTTTAGCTATGAAACCTTCCTGTATTGTTTTTGACGAACCAACTTCTCTTTTAGATCCAAAAAGTAGAGCGATGGTAATTCAGAAAATTGTGGAGTTAAATCAACAAGGTATCACGATTGTGCTTATTACTCATCGGATGGAAGAAGTATTGTTGAGTCATCGGGTTTTAGTTTTGTTTCAGGGGAAAATTGTTCAAGATCTTTCCCCTCAGGAACTATTTCATATGGATGAAAAAGAACTTCAACGAATGAGCCTTTATCCTCCTGAAATTATCAAAATTGTTTCCAGACTCAAAAGCAAAGGATGTGAAATTCCAAAAAATGTAATTGATGCAAAAAGTCTGGTTAATCACCTATGTCCATAAAAGTCCACAACCTTTCTTATGTTTATGACAAAGGATTATCCTTTGAAAAAACAGCATTAAAAAATGTTTCAGTTACTATCGAAGAAGGAAAAATTGTAGGCATTATTGGACATACGGGCTCAGGAAAATCAACATTAATTCAGCACATGAATGGGTTGATTAAGCCACCAGCAAAAGGTATGGTTTGGGTAGATGATATGGATTTGTATGAACAACAGAAAGAAGTCTTTCTTATCTGTCAAAAGGTTGGCATGGTATTCCAATATCCTGAAATGCAATTATTTGAAGATACAGTCGAAAAAGATATAGGCTTTGGTCCAAAAAACCTGGGCTTGAATGAAGAGGAAGTTCATGATCGAGTAGTAGAAGCATTAGGAATGGTAGATCTGGACTATGACAGCATTCGTTCCAGACAACCTTTTTTTATGAGTGGAGGGGAAAAGAGACGAATTGCTATTGCGGGGATTCTCGCCATGAAACCCAAATATCTCATTATGGACGAACCTACAGCAGGCCTTGATCCATACGCACGAGAACAGCTTTTGGATGAAATTGTATATATTAACCGTGAAAAAAAAATTACTGTGATTATGGTATCTCATGATATGGATGAAATAGCACGATTAACTGATTATTTGTACGTCATGAATCAAGGGCAGATTGCATTGCATGGAAAAACAAGTGATGTTTTTGCTCAATTTGAAAAAATACAGGAAATAGGAATGATGCTGCCCCAGGTTACCGAAATCTTGATAGGTTTGTCAAACAAATGCCCTAATGTTAATTATAGTATATTCAATCTCGATGCTGCAGTAAATGAAATTTTAAAATGCCGTTGCTGAAATGGAATTAAAAAAAAGTATTACTATTGGTCAGTATATCCCAGCAAAGAGCTTTCTCCATTGTCTGGATCCAAGAACTAAAATTATCTCAACGATGGTTTTTATTATCATGATTTTTTTTATTCATCGCTATGAAGGCTACATGTTGCTGTTGGTTTTGGTCAATCTGCTTATTATTGCTTCCACTATTCCACTCAAATTTTTTCTTAAAGGGTTGAAGCCTATTATTTTCCTGATTCTATTCACTGTTTTCATTCAACTTTTTATGACTAAAGGTATTCCAATATTTTCTTTTGGACCCATAGTGCTAACTATCGAGGGCGTGTATGCAGCGATTTTTATTTTTTTACGCTTAGTTTTGTTGGTGTTTGTTTCTTCTCTTTTGACACTGACTACTTCTCCTATGGGACTAACCAACGGATTGGAATATCTTTTGCGCCCATTTAAGTATATTGGACTGCCTTCTTCTGAAATTGCAATGATGATGACTATTGCTCTACGTTTTGTCCCCACAATTTTAGAAGAAACTGATCGTTTGATTAAAGCCCAAACAGCTAGAGGAGTCAATTTTGAAAAAGGGGGATTATTTAAACGCCTTCAACAGTTGATTCCTATCCTGGTTCCTTTGTTTATTGCAGCTTTCCGGAGAGCTGATGATCTCGCGATAGCTATGGAAGCTCGATGCTTTCAAGTTGGCAAAAAACGTACTCATTTAAAAGAACTCCATATGACTTACCTGGATTATTCTTATCTATTCTTTTTCCTTGCTATGATAAGCGTTATCGTTTGGCTTTACTGATCAATACATGAAGTTTTTAGCCCGTTGTGCATATGACGGCGCAGATTACTACGGATTTGCCCGGAGTCAGGGCAAAACTACCATACAAAAAACCATTGAAGAAACTCTGATTCGAATTTTTCATAATTTTTTGCCCTGCCATGAAGGTATTGTTGGTGGTTCACGTACGGATAAGGGTGTTCATGCGCTTGATCAGTGCTTTACCTTTCATGCTCCTGACCATCTGGAAAGTCAATATTTGTTGAATTTGTTAAACCACCATCTTCCTGCATCTATTCGCGTACATTCAGTGAGTCAGGTGGGTGGTGATTTTCATTTGCCCTCGCTCATCGAATCAAAAAACTATATCTACCTTATCAGTCATTCGCCAAATTTATCACCTTTTTTGAGCCGATATTTATATTCCAACGTTCATCAGTATCCTGCCAGTGATTGGAATCAGTTTTTTGCGCTTATGCAGGGAAAGCATGATTTCAGAGCTTTTGCCAAAGAAAGCTACCGGTATAATTCGACTATATGTAATTTGAAAGAGATATATGCTGCCTATTTGCCTGAAAAAGAGCTTACTCTTCTCTTTTTTACCGCTGATCGTTTTCTGTACAATATGATCCGCCGCATCATAGGCTTTGCAGAAATGCTTCTTAAAAAAAAGGCAAGACAAGCATCCTCTTTTGATGAATTGGTGGAAAAATATCATTGCTGGTGCTCCCATCGAGCTCCAGCACAGGGCTTGTACCTTTACAAAACTCACTTGAAATCAGAGCATAAATAGTCAAAACGACTATTTTTCGAAAGCAAAAAGATGACAACAACCCCGTCCCTGTGACAATTTTGCCACGGAATCCAAAATTGACTTTATCCATGGGGAAAAGAGTCTGAGAAAGCTTTCAGACGGCA
>CAZMFK010000016.1:0-13476 GCA_964565545.1 uncultured Caldisericota bacterium
ATGCTTACTAGTTTTTGTTCCATGATTTCACCTTGATTAATTGTTTTACTTTTTCAGCTTTTTCCAGTGCATCTTCCAGCGAAGATGCAAGGACGGTAACATGTCCCATTTTTCGATATGCCTGGGTAATTTTCTTTCCGTATAAATGAATCTTAACTCCCTCAATGGCCATACTCTCAGTTAAGCCTTCGTAAGCTACCGGACCTTCATGGCCTTCAGATCCCAGAATATTTATCATCACAGAAGGAAGTTTCAACATGGTACTTCCAAGAGGTAATTTGAGAATAGCGCGGAGATGTTGTTCGAATTGTGAAGTAATGATGCTTTCAATGGTATGATGACCACTATTATGGGGGCGGGGAGCCATTTCATTCACGAGTATGTTCCCTTTGGTGTCGACAAAAAATTCTACAGCAAGTAGCCCTTCCATATTTAGCGACTTTATAATTTTGCTTGCAGTAAACATCATTTTTTCTGCTTGTTCCGCAGGAATGGATGACGGGCAAAGGAGTTTTTCTACTAGATTTGCTTTGGGATCAAAAAGCATTTCGACCACTGGGAAGCACTTGATCTCACCCTTTGCGTTTCGTGCAACGATGACTGAAAGCTCTTTTGCTATGGCTATCTTTTCTTCAATTATGCAGGGTCCAGGAAGTATATCATTTAAATCCTGGTAGTCATTTATAACAGCGACTCCACGTCCGTCGTAACCACCCTTTCTTAATTTTTGGACCAAGGGAAAAGTGATTTCTCCCTTTTCAATGCTATCTAAAATAGCTGACTTCGACGCAAAAAGCTTAAAGGTGGAAGTTGGTATTCCATTCTTTTGGTAAAACTCTTTTTGTGAACCTTTGTCTTGTATTAACTCTAAAATTTCCGGGTCAGGTACAATTCTGCGACCTTCAGCTTTGAGTTTTTTAAGAGCATCGATATTGACGTTCTCAATTTCGAAAGTTAAAACATCGACTAATTTTCCAAATTGATATACAGAATCAAAGTCCAAATGATTGCCCTGGATGAAATGTGAAGCAATTTTTCCTGCTGGACAATCTTTGTTGCTATCTAAGATATAGGTGATAATGTCCCACTTGCTGGCTTCCTGAATAAGCATTTTACCAAGTTGCCCGCCTGCTATAATACCCAATTTCAACTCTGAGCATACAAGTCTTTCCATATTATTCTTTCATAGTAGTTTTTTCAATGCTGGCTGAGGATTAGTGTCATAAATGTTATGTCCCCGTGCGACATTTTTGGAATTATGGCGGAGAAGGCGGGATTTGAACCCGCGTTACGATCACTCGTAAACACGCTTTCCAAGCGTGCGCCTTCAGCCACTCGGCCACCTCTCCTTTTAGAAATTCAATGAGCTATTATAGCAAAAAAACTGAAGGGTGAAAAATCATTCTTTTTTCAAAATGACTTTAATCGTTCCGCTGGTGCTTTTCAGGTGTATTTTTACAGTACCTTTGTCAAATAATACTTCTTTATCTTTTAACTGGACTTTTTCTTCTTGGTCTTCAAAAATGATGTCTCCCGATGATACAGAAAACTGAATATGTTTTATTTTATCTCGTACAGAAGCTGGGATTAGAAGCTTGATATCTCCAGAAAATGATTTGATGTAAAGATCTCCATCAATATCTACCGGTTGAAGAGATATATCTCCACTAAAAACTGCTATTTCTGCAGTATCTATGGTGCTGTTTTTGAATGAAATGTCTCCTGAATACGATTTCAACTGTCCTGTAACATGGCAATCATTCAAAGCAATATCTCCGGATTTTGATACTAACTCGGAACAATGCTTAATATGGTCTAAATTTATATCACCACTTACAGTTATAGCACTTAAATCTCCCAGGATATTTTTGGCATCAATATCTCCGGAAACACTCTTAATCAAAATATCGCTTTGAAAATCATTGATAGTAACATCGCTGCTGACAGTTTTTGCAGTGATGGGAGATTTGTAGGGTGCCTGGATTACTACTGATCCCTGTGAAGTGCTTCCAAAACCAAAAAATTTTGACTCGGAACCTTCTTTTTTTGTGCTGATAATGACAGCATTTTCCGCATTGTTGACATCTACTGCTTCGATGCCTTTAAGGATATTGATTTGTTCGAGGGTTTTTTCTCCGCTGATACGGAGATCTTCGCTAATCAATTTGATTTGGATGGGTTTTTCTATGCTGCCCAAAATAGTTGCCACATGGACTTCGCTGTGTTGGTCGGAGTTTTGTTCCTGCATGGCTTGAAGTAGCATGTTTTTTTGGTCAAGAGTTATTTTGCCGATATCATACAGCTGGTTTATTTTTTCGACCATTCCATCTACCATTTTACTTATCCTCCAATTCTTTTATGATGCTGTTAAAATCTTTTTTGCCTTCTTCAAGCTGTTTTAAAAGTTCCAGCATCTTTTTTTCAGAAGCTTTTTCTTTGGGAATAGTTTTAATTTCGATGTTTTGTTCCGTTTCATCGATAGCTTCAGCCAGACCCAGATTGAACAATAGCTTATCAAGTCGTGCTCGGGCTGTAGGATAGGATATGCTCAATCTTTCCTGGACTTCTTTCAGACTGCCTCTGGAAGCTAAAAAACAGAAAAGAAATTCTTCGTCTTCGCGAGTAAGTCCGCTAAAACGACTCATAGCAAACTCGCCTTTTACTTCGGTTTCACATTCAGGGCATTGAAGTACTGTTATACCTAATGGATGAGAACAGGAAGGGCATTTGGTTGGTAGCTTGCGATGCTCGGATTTGTTTTTTTCATGTTTAAAGATTTTCATCAAATGACCTCCACTAGGATATGGGTGTCATCGCTATCAAAATCAAGCAAAGTGCCAGTGAACTTTGGATTTGCAATGGCTTCCAGGAGAAGATTTTTATCCACCGGGATACTTTTTCCACTCATATTGATAAATTGATCTTCATTTCCCATGAACTTCAGCCCAAACTGCACCCATTTGACAGGTAAATTGAGATTGATGCTTTGCTTTTTTTCATCTTGGATTCGCACATGAAATTTGCGTGCACCCACTGGCTTTTCTGTGCCTGGATCAGGGGGAGATTTGTGGTCTTCCTGGTTTTGGTTGAGGGCATCAATCAGATGGCTGGCTTGATCTTTATTGATTTTCCCCTCCTCAAGAAGAGTAAGTATTTTTGTGATTTCTTCTTTCATTTTAAACCTCCTTTAATAAATTTAAAATATTTATTAATAATATTAACATTAAAATAAAAATATGCAAATAAATCTTGAAAAAAATTTTATTTCTATAAATATAACTTAAATTAGATAAATAATTTCAAAATTATTATTATTTTACTGTAAAGCTTGTGATAAAGAAGATTAAAAGATGACAACAACCCCGTCCCCTTGACAACTTGCATTTTGGATAGCTTATAGGTAAACTTTTTTGTCAGTTAATTGCTGTCAGTTGCATTATGCCGAAGTGGCGGAATGGCAGACGCGCTAGGTTCAGGTCCTAGTGGGGGCAACCTCGTGTGGGTTCAAGTCCCACCTTCGGTATGTTGTAAGTATTTTATCCAGGTTTTCAATGCTTTGCCCCGGTGGCTAATCCTTAGTTTTTCTTCAAAGCTAAGTTGGGCATAAGTCTTTTGGAGATTTTCGTCATAAAAAACCGGATCATAGCCAAAGCCGTGCTCTCCTATCTCTTTTTCAAGGATAATACCTTCCGACTTGGCTTCAAAGTAATGAATTCCGTCTTTATTTAACCAGCAAAGAACGCAGACAAATGTTGCCTTTCTAAGAGTTTTTGGAGCATGATTTATAGTTTTAAGCAAGAGCTTGCGATTGGCATATTCAGTTCCTTCAGGAGCATATCTGGCTGACTTGACTCCGGGTCCTCCCTTGAGAAAAGCAACCTCAAGCCCTGAATCGTCTGCCAATACTGGTAGGCATGTTCGCTCAAAAACGTAAGATGCTTTCGCCATAGCATTTTGCTGGTATGTGTTAAAAGCTTCCAAGCCATCAGGCAGCTCAATGTCCAGATCTTTCAAGGTGAATAATTGGCTAATATGGGCAGATGCCAGATGGCGGATTTCCTTTACTTTGCCTTCGTTGGCAGAGGCAATAACAGCCTCAGGAATCACTGCTTAGCCCCGCAGGACCTGCTGCTGGATTTCCAATAGCTTCATAATACCCTGAGACCCAATATCTAGTACTTCATTTAGTTCACTGCGCGAAAAAGAATCCTTTTCGCCAGTTCCCTGAATCTCAATTAGTTTACTGTCGGAATCCATCACCAGGTTAAGGTCCAATTGGGCTCTTACATCTTCTTCGTAGCTCAAATCGAGTAGTATTTGATCGTCAACTTTACCAACACTGATGGAAGCCACTTGTTTTTTGGGCTGGACTGAGGAACCAAGATGCTGTTTCAATGCAAGGCATACAGCTACAAAGCCCCCTGTAATCGAAGCAGTTCGGGTTCCCCCGTCAGCCTGGATCACATCGCAGTCCACGATAACGGTTTTTTCTCGGAATTGGGTCATATCAAAAGCCATACGGAGAGATCTTCCGATAAGGCGCTGTATTTCAACACTTCTCCCATGACGGAGATGGCCCACTTCCCGACTGGTTCGGGTATGGGTCGAAGAAGGGAGCATCGAATACTCAGCAGTAAGCCATCCCTGGTCTGAATTGCGCAGGAAAAAGGGAACTTTTTCTTCGATAGTAGCACAGCATATCACTTTGGTATGACCCAGAGTAATAAGCACTGATCCTGCCTGGTGCTCTAAAAAATGAGGTTGAATAGTGCAAGGCCTGAGCTCAGAAGGCAATCGCTTATCTTTTCGGTAGTAAGTCATCGTGCTAATCCACCGTAAGTGTTTTACTAATATTTCTAGGAAAATCTGGATCATAACCACTTTTGACCGAAGCATAATAGGCAATGAGCTGAAGAACTGTAATATTTGCAAAGGGTGTCAGCATGTGGTGCATATCTGGCACGGTGATGCATTGGTTGGCTGCTTTCTGGTACTGGTCGTCATGAGGAGAAATAACAATAACATAGCCTTTTCGTACGCGGATTTCATTGATATGTGATATGACCATGAATGCTTCTTCCGGAGCAGCTGGAAAAAGGATGGGATAATTTTCTTCTATGATGGAAAGTGGTCCATGCTTGAATTCAGAAGAATACATGCCTTCGCAGTGCTTGTAATAGACTTCTTTGATTTTAAGAGCTCCTTCGAGAGCTGAACCAAAATTCAGGCCATATCCAAGGCAGTACAGATCATTGGCAGGGACCAAATGTTCAGTAGCAATTTTTTCGCTAAGGTCTTTTGTAGCTTCAATCGTTGCTTCTATCAGCCCAGGGATCTGATCGAGCTCTTCGCGCAGTTCCAGGGCAGCAGCAATTTTCCGTCGGCATCCAATCTCTACAGCCAGATAAAGAAACATCAAAATCTGATTCATAAAAGTTTTTGTAGCTGGTACACTAGTTTCCAGTCCTGCAGCAATATTAAGGGCGTGTTTGCTTTTCACTGCAATACTTGATCCTACAATATTAACCATAGCTATCAGCTGACCCCTGTTTTGTTGTATCAGCGGATTCATCGCATTAATAAGGTCTTTGGTCTCTCCACTTTGAGAAATACAAAACAAGGTATCTTTTTCTCGTACCAACGGACCATAGATTTCATTAAACTGACCTGCTACCACTGGCTGAGAAACAATATGTGCAAGTCGAGACAAATAGTTTGCTCCAATCACAGCTGCATGATAAGAGGTGCCCGATGCAACCAGCCATAATCGGTCGGATTGTTCCAGGATGTCTATTACAGCTTGTTTTTCTGGATCGTTTTGTTTCATCAGGTCCAGAAGTTCTTTGGTTTTGAGAGGTTGTTCGTGAATCTCCTTGAGCATATAGTGAGGAAATCCTTCCAGATTGGCGTGTTCGATGGATATAGTAGATAATTCTGGTTTACGGTCTATTTTTTCTCCAGTATGGATATCGTAAATCTGGTAATTTTGATGATCATACCATACCATTTCACCGTCTTTGAGAAGGACGATGTTGCGGGTGAACTGCAAAATTGAGGCTAAATCCGAAGAACAGCAGATAAAACCATCTCCAACACCCATATAAAGGGAGGATCCCATTTTGACTGCTAATAGGGAGTTGCAGTCTTGATGGCCAACTATGAAAGCATAATCGCCTTTGAGAATCGTTTGCGCTTTCATCATGGCTTGCAGGGGATCCGGATGAAGGTTGAAAAACTTTTCGAAAGCATGGACGACCATTTCACCGTCGTTAGTGCCTCTTACTACCATTCCTTCCTGTTTAAACTGGTCAATCAGAGCATGAGTGTTGACGATGTTGCCATTATGAGCGCCTATTATATCTCCGTCGCTGTCATAGTGAGGTTGGGAGTTGGCTTCGTTGGGTTCTCCGAAGGTTGCCCAGCGTAATTGCACGATAGCTCTTGATCCTGTAAAATGCTCGATATCATATTTTTTAATTACTTCAGACAGCTTGCCTGGACCTTTGGATAATTTGGTTTTGCCTGTGGATGAAAAGGAAGCAAAGCCGGCGGAATCATATCCTCGATAAACAAGTTTTTGAGCTGCTTTAATGAGATAATCCCCTAATTGGGGCTGATCGGTTTCAAAAACAATACCGAATACTCCACACATAACAAAAACTCCTTTTCTACTCGTTTTTTAATAGGTTCATGATGATGCTGTTGCTGATCCCCATCACAATAGCCAAAACTACTGCAGCAGGGAAGAAAGTCTCGATCTCAAAACCTGGTACAAATCTGGCGGAAAAATACAATATCAGTGCATTGATGATAATGCTGAATAACCCAAAGGTAATCACATTCAAAGGGATGCACAGGACCATCAGTACAGGCCGAATAATCAGATTAAATAACGCAAGAAGGGTCGCTGCAGTCAGAGCTACCTGCCAGGGTCCCAAACGCATCCATGGGAGCATGAAATAATGATTTAGCAGATACTCCATCACTAAAAGAGATATCCAATTAGCAAGGATGGATAAAATAAATCGGGTCATGCTTACTCCTCTGTAACCATGGATTCCCGACCTTTGAAAGCGCTTTTGATGGTCAACTGATCAGCAAATTCCAGGTCACTTCCCATGGGAAGACCTGATGCAATGCGGGTAACTTTCACTGAAAAGGATTTTAACTCCCTGGCAAGGTATAGAGCTGTCAGCTCTCCGTCATAAGTCAGGTTGGTTGCCATGATGATTTCCTGTATGGGCTCCTGCTGGATCCGCTGAAGCAGTTCTTTTATGCGTATCCTGTCTGCATTAATGCCTTCAACTGGACGGAGCACCCCCTGCAATACATGATAAAGTCCCTGGTAAACTCCGCTTTTTTCAATAGAAACCAGATCCCTGCTTTCCTCAACAATACATAACTGGTGCTGATTGCGTGAAGTGTCGCTGCAAATGTGGCACCATTGGTCTTCGGTCATATGAAAGCACCGTTGGCATCGGTGTACCTTTTGCTTCATTTGTTCCATGGCATCAATGAATTGTTGAAAGGATTCAGCGTCAAGGTTGAGTATGTAAGAGCTCAACTTTTCCGCACTTTTGGGACCAATGCCGGGAAACTTGTTCAACTCTTCAATCGCTCGAAGAAAGCTGGGAGCATAATAGGACATTATTTAAATCCTATCCCCATTTCTTTTGCCATTTTTTGGGTTTTTTTCTGCACTGTGCCCCTGGCCATGGAAATAGCACGATTCAAGGTTTCTGTAATGGTTTTCTGGATAACTTCAATTTTCTGAGTGCCATCCAGCAAACTGGGGTCCAATTCGATGGACTTGACCGTAAAATCACCTTTAACGGTTACTTTTATTTTTCCATCTTTATTGCTTTCTGAAAACTCCATTCGGTTAATTTCATCGGTCATTTTTTTTAGGTCTCTCATTTTCTGGGCTCTGTCTAAAAAACTCATTTATACCTTACCTCCCTTTTTTCTCTATATATTGTATATCAGCTGAGAATAGTTCAATAGTTTCGCGTAGCATAGGGTCTTCCATAACGAGCTTTTTTTCTGTTTCCTGATAGTCCTCTTCCTTGTCAGAAGAAGCTCCGGTGGATCCAATAGTCAGGCAGGTACGTATTGGTCGCCCGTAAAACTCTTTCAAAAGAGCTTCCAGTTTGTCAAGCTTGTCTTTTTTTTCCAGATGGCTGACCAGGAATTTGCTTTCTTTTGGAAGGAGGATGCTCAAAGTGTTTTTATCCTGAAATGCTGGAGATCCTTTGCTTAAAGTGGTATAAAAGAAAAATTCCTTACTTTTCAAAAACTTTAAGAAGTCTTCCCAATCAGGAGTTGCTATAGCAGTTTTAGTTTCAACTGGAGAGGAAACAGGTGGAGAAGAAGTAGCCTCCGGAGAATTTTTATAGGTATCCATCGGAGGTTGCGATACAATTTCCGGACTGGCCTGATGGTTGGAGCGGTCGTATTTTTGTTTCATTTTTATTGCAGTCAATTCAAAGAAAATCTCGGGATCAGAAAGATAGCGCATGTTTTGTAGCGATTCACCCCATAGCAGAATCATTCCAGTTAGTACACTTTCCTGTACCGAAAAGGCAAAATCAGCGTATTCCTGAAGGTCTTCCATCGAAATGATCTTCAAAGTGGGATAGGCCTGCCCCTTTGTTTTAACAAGCACAAAAAGATCACGAGCAAAAACTATCAGATCTTTGGAAAACTGCATTAAATCAATCCCATCGCTGATCAATTGATCGAGGAAAATAAAAAAATCACCATATGAAGCATTTAGTATGCATTCAATATATTTTTTCATTTTTTGAATATTGCTTCTACCCAGCAAGGACAAAACATCCGCTTCAGTTAAAGTTTCGTTAGAATAGGAGAGCAGTTGGTCCAGAATGGACTCAGCATCGCGCATAGAGCCATCCGCGGATTCTGCAATACGGTTTAATGCACGATCTTCAATGCTTATGTTTTCTTCGTTTGCTTCTTTTTTTAATTTGGCAGAAATGATTCCAGGAGAAATTCGCTTAAAATCAAAACGCTGACAGCGACTGATGATGGTTGCAGGCAATTTGTGAGCTTCCGTGGTGGCCATAATAAAAACAGCGTGAGAAGGTGGTTCCTCCAGAGTTTTTAAAAGAGCATTAAAGGCTTCTCCAGTTAGCATGTGCACTTCGTCGATGATATAAACTTTGTATTTTCCCTGGATGGGCAGAAGCCGAACCCGTTCGCGAAGCTCCCGGATGTTTTCAATGCCCCGGTTGGATGCTGCATCAATTTCGAGGACATCGAGGCTGTTGCCCCGAGAAATATTGTCACAATTAGGGCACTTTTGGCAGGGCTTTGGTGTTGGTCCGGTTTCACAATTGAGCGCTTTGGCAAAAATACGAGCACAGGAAGTTTTACCGGTGCCCCTTGGTCCGCAAAAGAGATAAGCATGACTGATTCGATTGAGCAGTATGGAGTTTTTGAGCACCTGGACAATTTCTTCCTGTCCCAAAATATCTTCAAAATCCGCAGGACGCCATTTTCGATATAAAGTTAGGTACATTACATACGCTCCGGTGAAGAGATTCCCAAAATTCTAAAAAGGGTTTTTAATAATTTTTCCAGGGCTATGACAATACTTAATCGGTTTTGGGCTACTTTAGCATCTTCGATGCCCAATATCCGACAATTTTCATAAAACTGATGAAAATCAGCTGAAAGGTTGAGAATGGATTGGGCTATCACATGGGGAGAAAAATCATTGGCTGCTTTGTCTAAAATGTCATGAAGAAGTGCCATTTTTCGAAGCATCATCCACTCGGATTCGTGAGAAAAAAGCTCTTCTCTTATTAGTTCAACGCAATCTTCAGTGATAGTCATGCCTTTTTTTTCAGCTTCACGCATAATTCCTTTGCAGCGAGTATAAGCATACTGGGCATAAAAAACAGGATTTTTTAGATCTCGGGTTTTTGCCAGATCCATGTCAAAATTAAGGTGTTGTTCGTTGCTTCTGGTCAGAAAAAGAAAACGGGTAACGTCAGGACCGACTTCATGGGTCAGATCCCTGAGAGTAATGTAGTCACCAGATGATTTGGACATCTTGACCTCTTCGTTTCCCCGGAAAAGGTGTACCAATTGAAAATTTACAGTTTTCCACCTTGATATATCGTGACCCAAAGCTTCCAGCGCCCACATCAGGGGCTTTTGGTGGCTTTGATCCGCTCCCCAGACGTCCAACAGGATATCAAAGCCCCGTTCGAATTTATGGGCATGATAAGCAATATCGCCAGCCAGATAAGTAGGTAAGCTGTTGCTACGAACCAATACCCGATCTTTGTCATCGCCAAAACTGCTGGTTTTCAACCATAAAGCTCCCTCCGCCTGATAGGTGCAACCCAAAGCTGATAAGTGCTTAAGGGTTTTTTCGAGATAATCCGGATGTAGAGTGCTTTCATAAAACCAGGAATCAAAGCTGATGTTCATTTTAGCTAAATCTGATTTTGCTTGTTCGAGCATGTTTTCAAGACAAAATTCCTTGATTTGGTCCAATAGGCTTTGTTCTTCTTCATGGAGTAGCTGATCATTGTATTTTTCTTTCAGAAGCTCTGCCAGTGATGATACATAAGAACCAGGATAAAATTCTTCTGGCATTTGGGGATCTCGTCCAAAAAGCTTTTCGTAGTAATATTTGACTGAATACGCCAGTTTTTCAGTTTTAGCGCCTTTATTGTTGACGTAGAATTCTTTACACGTTTCGTAGCCGTTCCACTCAAGCAGATTGGATATCGTATCCCCAATAGGCCCTCCTCTTGCATTAGCTACAGTAAGGGGACCCGTAGGATTAGCGCTGACAAATTCGACTAAAACTCTTTTTCCCTTGCCCTTGTTTCCTGCATAAGCCTTATATGGATCGCATATTAAATTTTTTAAATTGGTTATTAGCAACGAAGAATGGATAAATGCATTAATATATCCGTTGGGAGTAGCATAAATATTGGTAAAAGAATCTGAGGCAAAAGCTTCAGCTAATTTTTCCCCTATGGAGCGAGGAGGGCATTTCATGGTTCTGGCAAGCATTAAAGGGAGGGCGCTGGCTACATCTCCCAAAGATAATTGAGGGGGGTGTTCGACGTTGAGCTGATCAGAGCAAATTTCCCAGCCAAGCTTGGCTGATGCTTCAAGCAAAGCTCTCTTCATTTCTTCTTTTAACAGCATTTTTTTCCTTTATCTTCTCTAAATTGTATAATACTTT
Source organism: uncultured Caldisericota bacterium (assembly GCA_964565545.1). GTDB lineage: Bacteria > Caldisericota > Caldisericia > UBA6126 > UBA6126 > T3SED10-260. The sequence goes on from CAZMFK010000016.1 coordinate 11,231, forward strand.
TAAATACTATAATCATATTGTCATGAATCACCAAACCCAGTTAATAATATAAAAATCAAGTAAATATTTCAGCCTTTAATGCTCATTGTTTCTTATCTTGACAGATGATATCCCTACAATACAATTAATGAGAACGAGAGTTACGCGGGAGTAGCTCAGGGGTAGAGCTTTTGCTTCCCAAGCAAAGGGTCGCGGGTTCAAATCCCGTCTCCCGCTGGGATTGAGAGAGGTTTTTTTAATGGGGCGACATAGCCAAGTGGTAAGGCAAGGGTCTGCAAAATCCTTATGCGTCGGTTCGAATCCGACTGTCGCCTCTTTTTTATGGAGGATAAGATGAAAAAAACATGGATTAGTATTTTAGTAGCTGGATTAATGCTGTTTTTTAGTTTTTCAGCTTATGCTGATCAGGAAATTGAGATTAAAATGATTATTGATAATCCCAAAGTTCTGGTCAATGGAAGAGAAGTAGTGCTGGATGTTCCTCCTACAGTTATGAATGGTCGCACGCTGGTACCTATCCGATTCATCTCTGAAACTCTGGGAGCCCTGGTGGAATATGACGCTCCAACTCGAACTGTTACCATCCGTATGCCCAATCTAAAGATCATCAAGGAAAAATTGCTTCAGCTGGAACAAAAGCTTGAAGAGCTCATCGAAAACCACAAAAAAGAAGTCCAGGAGCTTAAAGAGGAGCTGGAAGCCTCCGAGCAGACAATTGCTGAACTAACAGCTTCTATCGAAACGATTACTGATGAATATCAACAAAAAATACAGCAACTGGAAAATCAAATTATCAACCTTGAAGCTTATGTGCAAGAACTGGAAGACCAGCTTGCCAACGCTGACAAAAGCCTTGACGAAGAGACCAACCCTCCAACGATTACCCTGGAAAATCTTAGCCAGGGACAAAACATCAGTGAGGAGCTGATTCTTCGTGGCAACATTGAAGATGAAAGCCCTATTGCTTTTGTTCGAGTTCGACTGGGTTCAAGATGGATTCACGAAGGAAAGGAAATCGGGGGCACTATTAGTCCCTATCAGCTGAGTTCAGGCAATTATACCGTCCGGGTTGAAGCTATGGATGCCTTTGGAAATGTGGGCTATAAAGATATTGATATCATCATTGCCAATATCCCAAAAGAAGAACCGGTCAAGCTCTCATCCAAGATCATGGATTTCCATGCCATGGGAGGGACAGCTTACCTGTATGTTTCTGTCATCAACAAATCCTCTTCCTACCTGGAGATCCTCAATGTCGAAGTTTTTAAAACTAATGGAGACCGTTTTGAAGTTATGCCTGGAGTAGGCTTAGTTGATGCTATGATGATGCAATTTGAAATGAAACATTTAATGCTCCACCATGATGACAATATCTCTTTGCCAGTAGCTTTAGATATGGAAAATTCCGGCAAGCCAGCCAAAGAATACTTTAAAGACTGGAAAATCAAAGTAACCTATTTCGATCCGATCATGGAAAAGGAATTGATGCTCGAAACTACTTATAAAGGATAATCAGCATTAGTTTTGCTGAAACAGCATAAAGCCGGAGTGGCGGAACAGGCAGACGCACGGGACTTAAAATCCCGCGGTGGCAACACCATATCGGTTCGACCCCGATCTCCGGCATTTTTTGTTTTATCTGCAAAGGAGTAAAACATGAACTTAAAGAGGATTTTGTTTCATAAGGCAACCATTATTACTGTTCTAGTGATTGTTTTTGGGGCTTTGTCTTTTTATGGCATTCGCATCCTTCAACAAAATCGGGATCATCATGATCGCTTCATTGGCGATATAGAAGAATTATATTATTTCTTAAAAAAAGAACCGGTGAACATGGAAACATACGGCATCCTTCGTGAGGGAGACAGCGTGGCTCTATCTGCATGGCAGAATATTTTGTCCACCCAGGATACCCGGGTTAAACAATATGAACGTATGATTGTAGAGCATGCAGCTGATAATTCCCATTATAAAGAAATTGAAATGCTTGAAAAATTGGGTGAAGGATTGAAGATTTTTAATGAAATTCGCATGGAAAGCCGGGAGCGAGTAGAAAGCCAGCCTGGGTATCACCTCGAAGAATATGAAGAAATAAAAAGCAAGCTCCAGGCTTTATTGCAAGAAGTACAGGAAATGGGTAAAAAACATCGCCTTGATTTGCGCTGAATAAATTCTTAAACATCTCTGGAGGTTGAGCTATGAAAGAGCTAAAACCGGAAGAATTAGCAAATGTTTGCCATTGCAAT